>NZ_JALBGX010000092.1:0-26185 GCF_023006465.1 Rhizobium sp. PRIMUS64
GCCGCATCCTCGGCCGTTGGCCGGGCATCGGCGACGGCCAGTTGCTCGACGACCGCGACCTGATTCCGACCGCCGACGTGCGCGAGCTCGCCGCGGCGATGCTGTACCGGCAGTTCGATGTGTCTGCCGATGATTTGACGGGGAAGATCTTTCCGGGACTGGGGTTCGACAAGGGATCGCAGTTTCTGCGGGGGTAGGCCCGATCTCGCAAAGCGTGAGCGATCGATCCAGTGAATCGATCGCAGAGGCCGAACGCCCTGAGCCCAAGCGAAAGGGCGGGCGGCATCGGCGACAAGCCTTATCGGCCGGTCATCTTCAGTGCTGCCTCGGGAAGCCGCTCGCCTTGGACTTCGATGCCGGAGAGGGCTGCGTCGATCTCGGCGAGGTCGTCGGCGAGCAGGTCCACGTCTACCGCCCCGAGATTCTCTTCCAGCCGATGCTGCTTCGTTGTTCCCGGGATCGGAACGATCCATGGCTTTTGGGCCAGCAGCCAGGAGAGGGCGATCTGTGCGGGTGTTGCGCCCTTGCGATCGCCGATCCGCCTGATCAGGTCGACGAGCGCAAAATTGGCCTTGCGCGCCTCAGGTGAAAAGCGTGGCACGATGTTGCGGAAATCGCTCGCATCGAACTTGGTGTTCTCGTCGATCTTGCCGGTCAGGAAGCCTGCGCCGAGCGGGCTGAAGGGCACGAAACCGATGCCGAGTTCCTGAAGGACGGGCAGCAGTTCCGCTTCGGGGCCGCGCCAGAAGAGCGAATATTCGCTCTGGACGCCAGTCACTTTCTGAACGGCATGGGCGCGGCGGACTGTCTGAACGCCGGCTTCGGAAAGGCCGAAATGTTTGATCTTGCCTGCCGCGATCAGGTCCTTGACGGCGCCCGCCACGTCTTCGATCGGCACGTCGGGATCGACGCGGTGCTGGTAGAACAGGTCGATGCGATCCGTCTTCAGTCGGCGCAGCGAGGCATCGGCAACCGCCTTGATATGATCGGGGCGGCTGTTCGTGCCGCCGCGGCGTTCACCGGTTTGGTGATCGATATCGAAGCCAAATTTGGTGGCGATGACCACCTGGTCGCGGATCGGTGCGAGCGCCTTGCCGACAAGCTCCTCATTGGCAAAAGGGCCATAGGCTTCGGCCGTGTCGAAGAAGGTCACGCCCTGCTCATGGGCGGTGCGCATCAATCTGATCATGTCGCCTTCGTCGGCGGGCGGGCCGTAGGCGACGCTCATGCTCATGCAGCCGAGACCGAGTGCCGAGACTTGGAGATCGCCGATATTGCGTATTTTCATGGTCGTATCCGCGCTTGTTTTGCGAGGCGAAGGCGAAGAAGCGTCATCGGACGCAGCGGCTGCCCCAGGTCTCGCAGTTGAGTTGACGTGAACTTAGTCCTCGTGTCAGCTTTCGATTAGATGCTGTAATGCGCATGGACCTATAAGGCGGACTAATGAATGCCCCAGGACAACAATTTCAACGAACTCGTCGCCTTTCTCACCGTCGCCAGGGAACGGAGCTTCACCAGGGCCGCCGCCAAGCTCGGCGTGTCGCAATCGGCGTTGAGCCAGACGGTGCGCGGTCTCGAAGAGAAGCTGGGGCTTCGCCTCTTGACCCGCACGACCAGAAGCGTGTCGCCGACACAGGCAGGGGAACGTCTGCTGGAACGGGTTGGACCGAGATTTGAGGAAATCCAATTCGAGATCGCCGCCTTGAGCGAAATGCGCGAGCGGCCGGCTGGCACTATTCGCATCACGGCAGGCGAGCATCCTGCGATTTCCGTTCTCGCCCCGGCATTGGCGCGATTTCTTCCTGATAATCCCGATATCAATGTCGAGGTGATCGTCGACTACGGCCTGACCGACATCGTCGCGGAGCGTTACGACGCCGGCATCCGGCTCGGCGAGCATTTGGCGAAGGACATGATCGCGGTTCGGATCGGCCCCGAGGTATGCATGGCGGTTGTTGGCGCGCCCTCCTATTTCGACCACCATCCGCGCCCTGATGTCCCGCAAGATCTGACGGCTCACAACTGCATCAATATGCGGCTGCCGACGCACGGGACGATATATCCCTGGGAGTTCGAGAAGGACGGACGTGAACTGCGCGTCCGTGTCGAGGGCCAAACGGTGTTCAATAACATCGCCATGCGGATCGGCGCCGTGCTGGACGGGTTGGGACTGGCCTACATGCCCGAGGACCAGGTTCAGTCCTACATTGAAGACGGGCGGCTGATTCGGGTTCTGGAGGACTGGTGCCAACCCTTCCCTGGATACCATCTCTACTATCCGAACAGGCGGCATGCATCTCCCGCCTTCACCCTGTTCGTCGATGCGCTCCGCTATAGAGGAAAGTAATGCCGATTTATTCCATCACGGCTTATCAACAGCTCGTGATTAATTAGTCCGCCTAATAGACCCTAGCTGTCCGAGGCGTCTAATCCTTTCGGTCCGTTGCCGTTACCTTCTCGCCATCTGAAACGAAGCGAGAAGCCTACATGCGATATGGATTGTCCAACACCCTGGCCGCATTGCTGCTTGCCTCAGCGCAGCTTGCCGCGCCATTGGCGACAGCTGCCGATGCGGTAAAGCCCGAGCCATTGGTTATCCAGGAGCAGGGCAGCTTTGCCGTCGGAGGAACCAGCACGACGGCGCCCGGAACTTTCGACCCGCTGAAACCTCTCGATCCCTCGGGGCAGACCTATCACGGCGATCATGCCTTTGTCTTCTATCAGGTGCCGGCAAACCCGCGTCAGTATCCGATCGTGATGTGGCACGGTGCCGGACAATTCTCCAAGACCTGGGAGACGACGCCCGACGGCCGCGAAGGCTTCCAGAACATCTTCCTGCGTCGAGGTTTCTCCACCTATCTCGTCGACCAGCCGCGCCGGGGCGGGGCGGGACGGAGCATGGCCCAGACAACAGTGAAGCCGACGCCAGACGAGCAGCTCTGGTTCAACCAGTTCCGTGTCGGCATCTGGCCGAACTATTTCGACGGCGTGCAATTCTCCCGTGATCCGGAAGCGCTGAACCAGTATTTTCGCGCGATGACGCCGAACACCGGGCCGTTCGACATGGACGTCGCGTCGAATGCGGTGGCAAAGCTGTTCGAGAAAATCGGTCCCGGCATTCTTTTCACTCACTCGCAGGGTGGCGGACCGGGCTGGCTAACGGCTATCAAGAGCGACAGGGTTAAAGCCATCGTCGCCTTCGAACCCGGCAGCAGCTTCGTGTTCCCGGCAGGCGAGGTCCCAGCCGCTATGCCGAGCGCCTTTGACACCCTGAAGGGCGTGCCAGTGCCGATGGACGACTTTCTCAAACTGACGAAGATCCCGATCGTCATCTACTACGGCGACAACATTCCCGACCAGCCGACAACGATGCCGGCGCAGGACAGCTGGCGGGTGCGCCTGGCAATGGCGCGTCTGTGGCGCGACACGGTGAACAGGCATGGCGGCGATGTCACCGTCGTGCACCTTCCCGAGATCGGCATCCGCGGCAACACCCACTTCGCGTTCTCCGACTTGAACAACGTAGAGATCGCCGACCTGGTTTCGACGTTCCTCCGCGAGAAGAAGCTCGACTGATCGCGCTGCCGCGAAGGTGAAGGATTCGCGAGGCATCTCTTCTGATCCTGGAAACCATGAGGTGAAGTCCATGAAACAACTGTTGGGAAACCTGATGCTGTCGGCCAGCATGATCCTGGCCGTTCTGCCGGGCGTCGTCAGTGCTCAGACACCGGCCGAAGGGGACGACAAGTCCCGGCGCTCACGCGCCCAGCAGCTGATGGGCGCGACCGCGCCGAAGCTGGCTGAACTGACCGACGACGTCCTCTATGGCGACATGTGGGAGCGCCCACAGCTGTCGAAGCGGGATCGCAGCCTGGCCACCGTTGCCGCGCTGATCGCCATGAACCGGCCCGACCAGCTCAGATCCCATCTTGCCATGGCCCGCCAGAACGGTGTGACCGAGGACGAGCTGATCGAGACGATCACCCATCTTGCCTTCTACGTCGGCTGGCCGAATGCGGTCTCGGCCGTCGCCGTCGCGAAAGACGTGTTCGGACGCGAATGAGACGAGCGGCCTTCCGCTTTTGCCGAAGCCGGTCGCCCGAATCTTCCGCACAAAACCAGGAAAAGACTTCCATGTGTCATCTCATCAAGCGCATTTCCATTCTCTTTGCCATGGCCGGCGCCGTAGTTCTGGTCGGTTGGAAGGTCGACGCCGAGCCGAACCGGACGACGCTGCCCGAATTGGCAGGCCTTGTTCACTACACGACCGTCAGGCGCGGCAACGTGACCGAGCACATCATGACGACGAATGAAGCCATCCAGGCGGTGAAGAACGGGCAACCTGTTCCAGACGGTACGCACTTCGTGCTGGTCGATTACCGCGATGGGGAAGTCTATCGCACCTTCGTCATGGAAAAGGGTCCCGGCTGGGGCGGCGATTATGACGAAGACCGTCGCACTGGCGACTGGCAGTTCCAATGGTTCAAGCCGGACGGCAGCGTCAACATGCCCGAGAACACGGCGCGGTGTCAGTCCTGTCATTCGTCCAGGGCCGATGAAGACTTCCTCTACACTCTCGACGCTCTCAAGGAATTTGACGGAGCCGTCATTGACTAGGCCGGATCGTATCCCCGGCGGAGGCGTCGCATAGTGAGTCCTTTTTTCGTGATCCGCCTCGTGCTCGACTTCACCGCGGCCGGACTGCTTTTTGTCGCGCTCGCCTATTGGTGGCTCGACAACACCACGCACGAATTGATCGGTACTGGCATGTTCGTCCTTCTCGTCTCGCACAACGTCTTCAACAGGCGATGGTGGGCGCGGCTTCCAAAGTCGGTGCGCGGCAGGCCGAGTTTTCTGACAATCGCTTCGAATATCTTGATCGCCTTGGCGATATCAGCATTGCTGGTGACCAGCGTGCTGATTTCCCGCACGGTATTTGCTTTCCTTCCCTTGAGCGGTGGGCCGACGGCGCGCGAAATTCACATCCTCGCGGCCTATTGGGCGTTCATCCTCGCAGCCGTCCATCTTGGCCTTCACTGGTCGATGATCATGGTGGTCACTGGGAAGCTCTTACGGGTTGGGCCGCAAACGCGATCCGGACCGCATGCCTTCGTGCCGTTGCGGGCGCAATTGCGGCATACGGCATTCACAGCCTGTTCGTCATGGGAATCGGAGACCGGCTCATGGCCCGGCCGTCGATCGATTTCTGGGACTTCCAGGAGTCCACGATCGCGTTCTTTTTGCATCACATCGCGATACTGGGGGCGTGTGCATGTGCCGCTTACTATGCGGCTGTCTGGCTTCGATGGGCAGGTGCGATGCGTCGGGTGACGGATGCCGGCCAGTGATGTTTGTGACGGCTGTGGGGATATGGAGTTTGCGGCTGCCCGGCCCTTCGCTTGGGCTCTGGGCGTTCGACCTTGCAATCGATTCACTGGATCGATTGCCCCGCGCTTCGCGGGACCACGTCTCACCCTAGAACATCATAGAGGCGGAAGATGAAGCTTATCTGGTAGATCAGGTTGGCGATGACGAAGGTGGCGTGGAAGCGGCGGTTGGGAGTCCAGGCGGCGATGGTGCAGAGGATGATGTAGACAATGTTGCGCGCGGGATATTCCCAGCCGAGAGAGAGGATGCGTTCATGACCTTTGATCGCCGTATCGAGAATATCGACGGCGTAGGTCAGGCCGAGGATGCCGAAGAACCATTTGCGCCGGGAAATGAAATATTCTTCGTAGCCGCCATATTCGTCGAGCGAGGCAGGAAAGAGCAGGGCGCAGAGCAGGAAGAACAGGCTGCAGAAGCAGATCAGGAAGAGATAGATGCCAAAGCCGATGGCCGGCACGGCCTGCAAGCGATATTCCCACCACCAGATATGGATGATGAACAGGAACATCGACAGCGCCCAGCCGAGATGGATGGGGTAGACCTTGGCCTTGGCTGGATGCTGGACGATGCCGGCAACGCCGGTCAGCACCCTGGCGAGCGAAAGGCTGATGACCATGCCCATCACCACCTTGATGTGAAGGAAGACCTCCGGCGAGCTGACCGTTTCCATGTTGTCGATCCCCGGCCTGTCACTCCTCGGGGACTTGCTTGGGCTTGCCCTCTTCGTCGAGCGCCACCATGATGAAGGTGCCGGCCGTCACTTTTTCCATTTTGGCATAACGGGCGCGGTTCGCCCAGGCTTCGACGCAGAGCGTGATCGAGGTGCGGCCGCGCTCGATATCGGTATAGACCGACAGCGTATCGCCGATCTTGACCGGCAGCTCGAAAGCCATCTCCTTGACGGCGGCAGTGACGACACGGCCCCTGGCGCGCTCAGTGGCGCGGATGCCGGAGGCAAGGTCCATCTGCGCCATGACCCAGCCGCCGAAGATATCGCCAGCCGGATTGGCATCACCGGGCATCGCAAGTGTGCGCAGCGTCAGTTCGCCTCTCGGCTTGGCGGCATCGGTCATCAAGTTTTCTCCATCTGGGTGCGGCGTCGGGCCGGCGATTCACTGGAGAGTACCCTAGTGCAAAGGCCGTGGGCTGTAAAAGACAGCAATGCCGGGTGCTAGAGGCAGCCGGCGGGAAAAATGTTGCCGCCTTTGCCGATTGAAATTTCATTCGATTTCAAATGGTTGAATTTTACGGCTGTCACCTGACGTTACGTTATTTAATGGCCTTCTAATTAAGCTTTACGCTCCAGTAATTCCGGCAATTCAGAATGCGATCGATCTCAAATACAAGAATCGCCGGGAACCTCATGCGCAACGTCAAGATTTCCACCCGTCTCTACTGCCTCGTCGGATTCACGCTTGCCGTGCTTGCGGCGACGATGGTCTTCTTTCTGAACTATTCCTATTCCGAGCTGGAAGCGGAGCGGAAGGCGGGGCTGGCGCAAATGGATGCGACGGCGCTCGGCATCTTCGACAAATATTACAAGATGGAACAGGTGGGCACGATGACCCGCGAACAGGCGCAGGCGGCCGCCAAGGACGTGATCGGCGCGATGCGCTACGGCGCCGACGGTTATTTCTGGATCAACGACATGCGTCCCACCATGGTGATGCACCCGATCAAGCCGCAGCTGAACGGCACCGATATCTCCCAGATGAAGGATCCGACGGGCAAGTTCCTGTTCGTTGAGTTCGTCAACAAGGTGAAGAAGGACGGCAAGGGCTTCGTCGATTATCTTTGGCCGAAGCCGGGCGCCGACCAGCCAGTGCTGAAGTATTCCTATGTCGCCGGTTTCGAGCCCTGGGGCTGGATCGTCGGCACCGGTGTCTATGCGGATGATCTTGCCGCGCTCTATCGCCAGAACGCGATGTGGGCCGCAGTGCTCTGCCTGCTTGGCGCCGCCGCCACGATCGCGATCGCCTATGCCATCGTGCGCAGCGTCACGGCGCCGATCGCCCGGCTGAAGGCAGCGATGAACGCGATTGCCGCCGAAGAAGCATCGGTGGAGATCGCCGGCAGTGACCGTCGCGATGAGATCGGCCAGATGGCCAAGGTGCTGCTGGTGCTGCGCGACTCCGTCGATGAGCGTAGCGCGCTGCGCGGGCGGGAAGACGATAGGCAGCGGCAGATCGAGGAAGAGCGTCGCGGCAACGAGGCAAGTCTGCGTTCGGCGTCCGAGCGGCAAACTCTAGCGATGCAGGCGCTCGGCGTCGGCCTGGAGAAGCTTGCGGGCGGTGACCTGACGGTTGCGATCGGCGATATCGGCGAGGATTACGCCAAGCTGAGGGGCGATTTCAACGCCGCTGTCGATGCACTGAACGGCGTGATCCATGCGATCGCCGAATCGAGCCATGTCGTCAACGAAAGCGCTTCCGACATCAGCGAGGCGACCGGCAACCTGTCGAAGCGCACGGAGCAGCAGGCGGCCGCACTCGAAGAGACGGCGGCAGCGCTCGACGAGATCACCGCGACGGTCAAGACGGCATCCGAACGGGCGAACGAGGCGCGCGAGATGGTGGCCGAGACCAAGGCAAGTGCCGGAAAATCCGGCGAGATCGTCCGCAATGCGGTGACCGCGATGGGCCGGATCGAGGATTCCTCCAACCGCATTGGTCAGATCATCTCGGTCATCGACGAGATCGCCTTCCAGACGAATCTTCTGGCGCTGAATGCGGGCGTCGAGGCAGCACGTGCCGGCGAAGCGGGCCGCGGCTTTGCGGTCGTTGCGCAAGAGGTGCGCGAACTCGCCCAGCGTTCCGCCAATGCGGCCAAGGAGATCAAGGAACTGATCAGCCGATCGGCGACGGAAGTCGAGGGCGGGGTGGCGCTGGTGCGCTCGACGGGCGAAGCGCTGCTGGAAATCGAGGCGCTGGTCAATCAGGTCAACGACCACGTCGCCTCGATCGCCACGGCGGCACGCGAGCAGTCGACCGGGCTGAACGAGATCAACGGTTCCGTCAACCATATGGATCAGATGACCCAGCAGAATGCTGCAATGGTCGAGGAGACGACGGCGGCAAGCCGCACGCTCGCCGACGAGAGCACCCAGCTGAAGACGCTGCTTGCGAATTTCCGCCTGCGCGGGGAGCAGTCAGCAGGAACCCGATACACACGGGCAGCGTGAGGAAGCGGAGAGATCAAAGGCCGGGAAACCGGCCTTTTTCAATTCCGTCGCGTTCAGATTGTGCCGGTAAGTTTTCATTCACCGTTTTTAATTAAAATTAGAGTGAGTTTTTTCGGTCACTGCCCAGCCAGCCTGCGGAAGCGATAAGAGTATGGCGTTTGTTTCCTTTCCTCGGCGAACCCTTTTGCCCGTTATCCTTTCGGCGGCGCTGACCACCTGTTCGATCAGCGACGGACTGGTGCCGCCGGCCAATGTCGACAACGGCACCAGGGTCAGCTCGATCTCGCCCGCGCGGGCGCCAGCGGCGCGCATGGCGCCCTCGGTCCGAATGGCACCTGTGGAAAGTCAGGCCTCCTATCCGATTTCCAGCGCGCCCGTTGGCCAGGGCTCCGTCGATTACCTTGACACGCCGAACCTTGCCGGTACCGGCCACGCTACACGAGCCGCTCCGCCGCAAACCGCACCGGGGCGCAAGCTGCCGATGATCGACAGTGACGAGGCGCTGGCGCAGCAGAACCAGAACTGGGGCGGCACGCAGGATCTTGCGATCCCATCCGGCGGCGTCAACATGGATGATGAGCTCGGGGCCGAGCCGGTCGTCGGGCTGGCGCAGGAACAACAGCAGCAGATCGCCGAGGGCAATGCCACCGAGCCTGTTGTCGACGGCATCGGCACCGAAAATCCGACGCAGCTCAACCAGCCTATGCGCCAGCCCGCGCAGCAACCAATGCCGCAGCCGGCTGCGCAGACGCAGATGAGCCGGGCGCCCGCCTGGAACGACGGCAGCCCGGTGGTGGCGCCGACCCGTGTTCCCGAAGAGGACGAGAGCGAAGAGGTCGCGATGCTGCGGCCGAACAATCCGATGATGAGCGAGCCGGCGGCACCCGTCGATCCCAGCGTCATGCCATCGTCCGAGCTTGCCTGCCGGCGCGAGCTGAAGCGCATGGGCGTGCTCTTCGACGACAAGCCGCCGATTTCGAACGGCCCGGCCTGCCAGGTGCCTTATCCGGTGTCGCTGAAGGGGCTTTCCGGCAATATCGGCGTCCGCCCGGCTGTAACGCTGAACTGCCAGGTGACGCTCGCCTTCGCCAAATGGGTCAAGAACGAACTGGCACCGTCCGCCCGCTACCGTTACTGGTCCGGCATCAAGACGATCCAGCCGCTCGGCGGCTATTCCTGCCGGCGCATGAACAACAGCCGGCAGAAATACAATCCGATGTCGGAACACGCCCGCGGCAACGCCATCGACGTCGGCAAGTTCGTGCTGAAGAACGGCCACGAGATCGACGTGCGCAAGAAGGGCCTGTTCTCGCTGCGCGAGGGGCGGCTGCTGAAGGCGGTGCGCAGCGACAGCTGCCGCTATTTCAACACCGTGCTGGGGCCTGGCAGCAACCCGGAGCACTGGAACCACTTCCACTTCGATCTTCGCTCCCGCAAAAGCGGCAAGGCCTATTGCGACTGATGCATGTCCTCCTGAACCATGCGGCGGATGCTGATGTTGCGGCCGCAATTGGGCCGGCTGGCAGAAAACGGTTCATCCCCGCCGCAGGGCACGCTATAGATCGGCCAGGCGGATTGCCGTTTCGAGAGTTTGATCCATGAGCTATGATTTCCACGTCGGCCAGAAGGTCGTCTGCATCAACGATACCTTCAAGCATGTCAGCATCGACCAGCTCATCCGCAAAGGCGAGATCTATACGATCCGCTGGGTGGGCGAATATACCCATTATATCGACGGCACCTTCATCGGGGTGAAGCTTGCGGAAATCAATCGCGGCAATGACGACGGGCCGGAGGGTTATGGTGCTGCCGACATGCCCTATCGCGCGACGCGCTTCCGGCCGTTGGTGAAGGACAAGATCGGATCGCTGCGCAAACTTCTGGCCCCGACGCCCGATGCGCCGGTGGAACCGAAGGAAAAAATCAGGAAGAAAGAGAAGGTCTGAGCGCCGCTCGGCGACATCGGCATTTCCCCGACTTTATGCGCGCGACATCAACGCCGTGATGACGCGATTGTGCCTTCAGGGTGCCTGTGCAACAGTCCGCGTCGGACATGTTGAGGAGGGGCCGTGAGACCGATTTCGAGAATTCTGGCGCTTTGCGCCGCCATCGCCATCATGATCTCGGCAGCGGGGGCGGCGTCAGCCGATCCGCTGGTTTTCAACTATCATGGATGGCAGGTCGATCTCACCAACGCCAAGGGCGCGGAGCCCGACCGGGAGATGGTCGCGGCCGTCAAGCGGCAGCTCGACATTGTCGAGCATGTCGATCTTAAACCCGATGTTCTCACCTTCATGCGCACGATCAGGATCTGGGCCAACCCAGCCGCCGCAAAAGCCGGGCCCGGCCATTACAGCAGCAAGACCGGCATCGACCTGCGCGTCAAAAGTCTTGCGCCCGACAAGCCGATCATCCTGCATGAACTTCTGCATGCCTACCACGACCGGATGCTTCCGGGCGGATTCGACAATCCCGATGTCAAGCAATTCTTCGATATCGGCCGGCGGGTCTGGCCGGGCGATTCCTACATGATGAGCAATGGTCACGAGTTCTTCGCGGTCACGGCCAGCGTCTACCTGTTCGGTGACATCGATCGGCCGCCTTATTCGCGCAGCCAGCTGCGAGAGCAGCAGCCGCGATACTACCAGTGGCTCGCCACGCTGTTCGACGACGGCCGGCCGCGCTCGTAACGTCGCAGCAGATGCAGTGATACCGATCAGGCCGTCTTCCTGCTCAAGAACAGCGCAGTTTCCCTGTGGACCTCAAGCACGCCGTTGCACTGCCTGAACGCGTCGGCAATGGCTTGACGGAACCTGGTGAGCTGCAGTTCGCCGGCGCCATCGCCGGGTGGATAGGAGGTGAGCGCCAGGAATACATCCTCGGGCTCAGTGATCCGCAGGCTTGCGGGATGCTGCGACATGCTCACGTTTCCAAATTGCGACCGCATCAATCGTTCGGCAGCGTCATATCCGAAGGCTTCGGCAGCCGGATCGGATGGGGCGCTGCCGAATATGGTCGTTAGCTCGTAGATCTCGCGCATATTGCCGGCGCCGTTGGTTGTGACCGCGAGTAAGCCGCCTGGTTTCAGCACTCTTGACATGTCCGCGATGCCGGCGGTCGGGTCGGGCAGGTGATAGAGCATATGCATCGCGACCACGGCATCGAAGGCGCCATCTTCGAAGGGGAGCGCGGCTGCGTCGGCTTGGCAACCCCGGACGGAGCCGAATGGCAGGGCGCTGCAACGCGCCACCGCCTCGTCGACCATGCCTTGTGAAAGGTCGGCGAGCGTCAGGTCGAGATTCTCCGGCAGCAGACCTGCCGTTGCTGCCCAGAACCAGGCCGGCCCGCAGCCGACGTCGAGGACACGATCGCCTGGCTTCAGGGACAACCGCGCCGCAACCCATGGAAACCAGGCCGTCTCGGCGATGGTGTATTGGCTATGTAGTCGAGCCCGCGCGGCGAGATTCCGGCTGTCGCCATACTGTCCCGCATTGTCTGCTGTTATGGAGGACATGTCATCTCTGCGGGCTTTTCACGGGCGCCACCTCGCGCTTGCCGGCAGAACCTATAGAGGGCTCTGTTCCCGGGCAAGACGTGACTTTGCTCAGCGGGTAGGTCTGCTCGCCTTGATGTGATGAGTTTGGTCGGAGAAACAAATCGTATCCGATTAAATCGGAATGTTGTTGACATCGGTTTTGGTGCGGCGTATTAGAGCGCATCCGATTTAAGCGGATGCGTAATAAATCCAAACCGAAAGGATATCACCATGACCGAGAAGCTTCTCTTTACCGGCAAAACCCACATCTCCGGCGGCCGCAACGGCTCTGCACGCAGCAGCGATGGCACGATCGACATCAAGCTGCCGCAACCTCATCCAGCTGCCGAAAACCTGTTCGGCATCGCCTGGTCGGCCTGCTATATCGGCGCCATCGAGTTCGCCGCCTCGCAGCGGAAGATCACGCTGCCGGCCGGTCCCGAGGTCGATGCGGAGATCGATCTTAACGTCGATAACGGTTCCTTCTTCCTCAGGGCGCGCCTCAATGTCAGCCTGCCCGGCATCGATCGCGACGTCGCGCAGGAGCTGATCGAGGCAGCCCATGGCATCTGCCCTTATTCCAAGGCGACACACGGCAATATCGACGTCGAGACCAAGCTTGTCTGAGCGCGGAAGGGTAGACCTCACCGCCAGAGGATTTGATGCGGAGGGCCTGCCGATCGCCGGCAGACCCCTTCCTGAGGTAGCAGGCACCGGAAATCTTGCCGATCTGGAGAATACGCCATGATCAATAGCCACGCCCAGCCGCACCAGGCCTATGACGAGTTTTCGCTCGTGCTCGATCCTGATGTCTATGAGCCGTTGCCCGATGACTGGCTGATCGGCATCACCGACGTCGTCAGCTCGACCGCGGCGATCCGGTCGGGGCGCTATGAAGACGTCAACTATGCCGGCGCATCTGTTATCGCGGCGCTCGGCAATGCCTGGGGTTCGTTCGATTTCCCCTTCGTGTTTCGTGGAGACGGGGCGGCATTCGCCTTGCCACCGCATGGCATCATGGCCGCGACCTCGGCGTTGCGGCAGGTCGCGAGCTTTGCAAGAAGCGATCTCGATCTTGCCCTTCGGATCGGGTTGCTGACCGTGCGTGAAATCCGCAATAGTGGGCGCGACGTCAGAATTGCCCGCTATGCGGCTTCGGAAAAAGCGACCTATGCGATGTTTGCAGGGGGAGGGCTCAAATGGGCGGAGCAGCAGATCAAGAGCGGCCGGTATCTGGTCAAGCCGGGCCGCTACGCGACGAAGCCTGATCTGGCTGGCCTCAGCTGTGACTGGACCCCGTTCCCAAGCCAACGTGGCGAGATCCTGTCGCTGCTGGTCGAGCCAAGCGACCATATCAGTCCCGAGGTCTTTGCGGCGCTGGGGAAACGTGTGCTTGCGGTTTTCGATGCCGCGCCGCGCCAGTCTCATCCGCTTCCCGGCGGTGTTCCTTTGTCAGGAGAAAGTGGGAAGCAGATCGATGCGAAAGGCTGGTCGGAGGTCGCCGCCAATTCGGATTTCCGCAAGTTCGACGACGGTTTGCGCCTGACGCTGGACTGCACGCCGGAACAGATCGACAGGGTCGAAGCGATCCTCGTTCCGGCAAGGGCGCGCGGCGAGATCAACTTCGGACTGCACCGCCAGTCGCATGCGCTGATGACTTGTCTCGTGCCATCGGACAGGCCGGATTCGCACCTGCATTTTCTCGACGGAATGGGCGGCGGTTATGCGAGGGCGGCCGAGATGATGGAGGCTGGTGCGCTTGACGACGTCCAGCATCATGCGCGCTGAAGACCCGTTCAGCCCGCGAGACGTCGTGACCGCCAAGAGACCTAAGCGGGCGTGCCTGTTTCCCGCATGGCCAGGTTTACCAGCATCTCAGTGAGCTGAGGCAACGCCAATTCGGCTTCCTTTTCTATCGCGGCGGCGGTGAACCATCTGAGCTCGGTGTGTTCATCACCGATAAGTCGCGGCCGGCCGTGCCATTTATCGACGTGATAGACATGGAACGTGACGGATGCTTCGGGCGGGCCTTCCGATCCGAACCGTCCTGCAAACTGCCAGAGCTCCGGCGTCACGCCTATTTCTTCCATCAATTCCCGGCACATTGCCGTCTCGGCGTCTTCACCCTCTTCGATATGGCCGCCCGGGAGGCTCCAGCGATCCGGGTGCACCTTGCGCTGCGCCTGGCCAGAAGAACGGTTCCGTTCCGGCTCAAGACGCCCATCGCGATGTCGGGCATGCATTCTCCTCTCCTCATCAATCTCGCGCCGATGCTGCCCACAGCCACGGCTCTTTGCAATGACCAGTCGTCCATCGAGACAGTCGAGGTACAGCCTGACAGGGTAAGTTGACCCCTGTATTGCCCGGGCGCATAGTCCCCGGACAGACGCGAATGACCTGCTGCTGCGAACGAGGTCGGTCAGTCGATCTTCGTCCGTTTCCGAACAGATCAAACGGAGAGGAGAGCGTCATGCCACCCACATCCCTATCAACGCCCACGCGGCGCGAGCTGCTTGCGGCCACGGCCGCAGCCGGGGCCATCGGCATGCTTGGCGGGACGCGCAGCGCTGAGGCAAACGGCGACGGGCTTAGCCCCTTCAGCGTCAATTTCCCCGAGGATCAGCTTGACGATCTGCGCCGGCGCGTCGCGGCCACCCGTTGGCCTGACAAGGAGACTGTTGCGGACGATACCCAGGGCGTGCAGCTTGCGACAATCCAGAAACTCGCGAAACATTGGGCGACGGATTACGACTGGCGCAAGATGGAGGCGCGGCTCAATGCTTTGCCGCAATTCATCACCGAGATCGACGGGCTGGATATCCACTTCATTCACGTGCGCTCCCAGCACAAAAATGCGCTGCCGTTGATCGTCACACATGGGTGGCCTGGCTCGGTCATCGAGCAGCTGAAGATCATCGAACCGCTCACGGATCCCACGGCGCATGGCGGGAGCGAAGAGGACGCATTTGACGTGGTGATCCCGTCTTTGCCGGGCTACGGCTTTTCCGGGAAACCGACGGGGTCGGGGAACTGGAACCCGCCGCGCATCGCGCACGCCTGGGTGACGCTGATGCAACGTCTCGGCTACACGAAGTTCGTGGCGCAGGGTGGCGACTGGGGCAACGCGGTCACCGAATTGATGGCGGTGCAGGAGCCGCCGGGATTGCTCGGCATCCACACGAACATGGCGGCCACGGTTCCGGCTGACATCGCCAAGGCTCTTGCCGCCGGCGGCATGCCGCCAGCCGACCTGTCGCCGGACGAAAGGCGCGCCTTCGATCAGCTCGACGATTTCTACAAGAATGGGCTGGGCTATGCCATCGAGATGAACAACCGGCCGCAGACGCTCTACGCCATCGTCGACTCGCCGATCGGGCTTGCGTCGTGGATGCTCGATCACGACATCCGCAGTTACCGGCTAATCGCCCGCGTTTTCGACGGAGAGCCCGAGGGGCTGACGAAGGACGATGTCCTCGACAACGTCACGCTCTACTGGCTGACGAACACCGCAATCTCCTCGGCACGCCTCTATTGGGACAACGCGCACCATCCGTCGGGCGGGTTCTTCGACCCCAGGGGCATCAAGATCCCGGTGGCGGTCAGTGCTTTTCCCGATGAGATCTACCAGGCGCCGCAGAGCTGGGCGGAGAAGGCCTATCCGAAGCTCATCCACTACAACCGGCTGCCGAAGGGCGGTCACTTCGCCGCCTGGGAACAGCCGATGGCTTTCACTGCCGAGCTTAGGACGGCGTTCCGGCCGCTGCGGCAGTAGACCCGGCCCGGATCAGGCGACTGATGCCGCGATCACGATTTCCCCGGTTCGCCCTGCGTTGACCGCAGCAGGTTGTCGCGTAGCGTCGTCACCGATTTCTGCACGACGGGAAAGTCGTCGCCGAGGCCGATGGCGCCAAGCAGCGCATTGCCAGGATCGGTTTCAACCAGTTGGCGTCCTGCCGGCGTCAGGCTGACCCGCACCTGCCGTTCATCGGCGGGATCGCGGTGACGGGTGATAAAACCATTCGACTCCAGCTTCTTGAGGATGGGAGTCAGGGTGTTGGATTCGAGGAACATCTTTTCCCCCAACACGCCGACGGTCTGGTCGTCCTCTTCGGAGAGGGCCACCATAGCGATATATTGGGTGTAGGTCAGGCCAAGCTCGTCCAGGATTGGCTTATAGGCGCGGCCGAAGGCGAGATTTGCCGAATAGACCGCGAAGCACAGGAAATTCGAAAGTTTCCGGCCGTCCTTGCCCGCCGGCGGGGAGGCGGGCGCGGGCATATCCGGCCCCTTAGCTGCTTTAGATGTCGGCATCGGTCCATCCTGTCCGGGCTTTCTAACGATGAGACCTATATAAATCGTATCCGATTAAATCGCAATAGTGTCGAAGTCGGTTTTCGATCCTGCCGTGGTGACCCGACAAAGATCAGCGGAAACTCCTGGGAGGCTTGCCATACTTCTTGCGAAAAGCGGTCGCGAAATGGGCGGAATCGGAGAATCCGATTTCAAAGGCGATCGCCGTCATGGGCAGTGGGCTATTTTCGACCAGAAAACGGCCATAGCGCAATCTCGTCTCGACGATAAAGCGCTTCGGGGTCATGCCGATATTGTCCTGGAAGAGACGCGCGAACTGGCGTGGCGACAGGCCGACCATAGAGGCCACCTGTTCCGGTGAGACGTCGCGGCCTTTCCGACTCTCGATGAGCACGACGGCTCGCTGTATGCGCGAATCTTCTGTGCGGCGAAATGTTGTGGCGCGGCCGTGATCGAAGACGCTCATGTGCTTCTGCTCTATGAGCGAAAGCTGGTGCACGGCCTTGGCCGCCCGATCCGGTCCGCAATGTGTGCGGATGAGTTCAGTCATCAGCGACAGGATCGATACGCCGCCAGGCACGGTAATGCGACCGTTTTCGATCAGGAAATCATCGCGCGTGGAGAAAGCAAGACGCGGAAAGGCAATCCGGAAATCCTCCGCATGAAACGGATGAACGCACGCCTTGCGTCCGGCAAGCAGTCCTTCCTGCGCCAAGACGAAGGCGCCCGTGCAAACACCAATTACCGGGACACCCGCCGATGCCGCCACCCTGAGATAGTCGCGATGCTTGCCGGGTGCGGCGCGCAGATGTGGCAGGAGGCCACCGATAACCACGACGTAGTCGAAGTCGGTCGGGTTAATGTAGGGCGCATCGGCGTGGACCCGGATGCCGCAGCTGGCGACTGCTGCATGGCCCGGAGCCCCCATGATCGACCAGCGACAATGTAATGGGCGGGAATTGTCGGCAAAGTCCGCCGCATGCCTGAGAGGCTCGACGATACCCGCCAGCGACATCATCGGGAAGGTCGGCCAGAGGAGAATGCCGACGGAGAGATCGGCCTTTCGGTCGCGTGCGACCAGAAGTCGCTCGGCCCAAAGATCGTCGAGCCAGCGCACATAGTCTGGCTCGCCGGCGGATGCTTCAGGAGGTTGCTCGGATGTGATCATGGCCCAGCCATGTCCTTTTTTCAAAGAAAATGTCTGATTTATAAAATTCAGGCGCGGTCTTCGGTGTCAAGTTTCTTCTCGTCGAACGCGACATCCGGGGAGCAGAAACCACCGGACCGGGGAACCAACAAATCAAGGATCACAGAACAATGGCACTTTCTCTTTCGAGAAGGATGGTGACGTGCGCTCTGCTGGCAGGCAGCTTCATGTCCCTTTCATCTATCGCCAATGCTTTCGAACTTGCCGAGCAGGGCAAGCTGACGGTTGCCTTCACCGGCGACATGCCCGGCTCCGGCTGGCAGGACGGGAAACTGATAGGCTACGACGGTGAAATCATGCAGCGCATTGCCGACAAGCTCGGCCTCAAGATTGAGCCGGCGCTCATGGAATGGTCGGGTACGATCGCCTCCGTTCAGTCAGGCCGCGTCGACGGCATGCTCGGCACCATGGGCTGGACCGAAAAGCGTACGAAGATCATGAGTTTGTCTGAGCCGATCCACTACTTCAAAAATGGCATCATGCAATCGACGAAGACGAGTTGGGACAAGCTTTCCGATTTGGAAGGCAAGAAGATCGGCACGATCACCGGCTTTTCGTTCATTCCGGAATTGAAGAGCATCAAAGATCTTCAGCTCTCGCTCTACGACACGTCCGACGCGGCCGTGCGCGATCTTATTGCCGGGCGCATCGACGCGGTCATCGGCGATCCGCCGGTGGTCTCCTATGCCATCAAGCAGAACCCTGATTGGAATATGCACTTCCTTGCCTTCACCGATAACAGCCCGGACTTCCCGCTGCTGACCGGTCTCGGCCAGGTGGTCTATGGCCTCAATCAGAAGAACGACGATCTGCGCCAGAAGATGGACGCCATCATCGCTGACATGTGGAAGACTTGCGAGATGAAGGAAATCGGCGCCCGCTACGGATTGTCGTCGGATGTCTGGTTCAAGCCGGTGGGCCAAAACTTCCGAGCCGGCGTCGATCGCCCGGCAGATTACAAGCTGCCGTCTTGCGCAGCTGGCGGCTGAACGGCCGTGCGGACGGAAGCTGCACGGCAGCTTTCGTCCACCCTCTTCGCCTACTGCATAATTCCTTAAATCGGAATCGATTTCAGGAGAAAATTATGCAGCAATTCAAAGTGCTACAGCGTCCTTGGCGCGTCTGAAAAGACGCGCGGCGCTGTAGATATAGTCGCATAAGGAAACGGCGATGAATGCGCTTCTCAGCGTTGCAGGCCTGCGCAAGAGCTATGGTCCTATCGAAGTTCTCAAAGGCATCGATTTCGATGTCGCGCCAGGTGAGAAGATTGCCCTGATCGGCCCATCCGGCTCTGGGAAATCCACCTGTCTGCGCTGCATGAATTTTCTGGAAAAGCCCAGTGCCGGCGAGATCCGCCTCGACGGCGAGCGGATCGGTGTGCGCAACGGCCATGTCATGAGCGACCGGCAACTTGCACCGCAGCGCGCCGAGATGGGCATGGTCTTCCAGCTCTTCAATCTCTGGCCGCATCTGTCGGTGACGGAAAACGTGGCGATCGCGGCGCGCAAGGTGCGCGGCCTGCCTGCTGCCGAGGCCCGCGAACTGGCGTTGGAGATGTTGGCCAAAGTCCATATGACGCACCGCGCCGACGCCTCACCGCTCGAACTGTCCGGTGGCCAGCAGCAACGTGTCGCGATCGCGCGGGCGCTTGCCCAGAAGCCAAAGCTCATGCTGTTCGACGAGCCGACATCCGCACTCGATCCCGAACTGGTCCAGGAGGTTCTGAAAGTAATGGAGGAGCTGGCAGCCGAAGGGCGCACGATGCTGATCGTCACGCACGAGATCGCGTTTGCGCGCGACATTGCCGATCGCGTCCTGTTTCTTGACGGCGGCACCATCGTCGAAGCCGGGCCGGCACGCCAGGTCATAACCGCTCCCCGCGAAGCGCGCACGCAAGCGTTTCTCAACAAGATCCGGCACTAGGCGCCTCATGACCGGATTTTCCATATTCTTCTCGGTCGTCCAGGGGCTCGTCGCCGGCCTCGGCGTAACCGTTTTCGTCACGATCGCCTCGCTGGCGCTCGCAGCCGCCTTCGGGTTCCTTCTCGCACTGCTCAGGCAATTTGCCGGGATCAAATTCATCGATCTGGCGATCGATGTCTGCTGCGAGATTCTCTGCAATGTGCCGGCCTTGACGCATCTGTTCATCCTCTACTTCGGGCTTGCCAGCATCGGCGTGAAATTGACGTCGATCACGGCGGCCGTCCTGGGCCTCGGGCTCATCGGAGCGGCGATCACCTGTGCAATCTTTCGCGCCGGTTTCGCCGCGCTGCCTGGCGGGCAGGCGGAGGCGGCGCTTGCCGCAGGGCTGACCCCGCTCCAGACCATCTTTGAGATCCTGACGCCGCAGGCCATGCGGATAGCGCTTCCAGGGCTCGGGAACTACGCGGTGCAGCTTCTCCAGGATACATCCGTCGTCTCGGCCATCGCGGCGCCGGAAATCATGTTCTTTGCCCGCTCAATGGTGACGTCGTCCTTCCAGACAACAATGATCTACGCGACGGCGGCGGCACTCTACCTGTTGCTGAGCTTGCCATTGATGCAGGTCACGCGGTTCCTCGAAAGACGTTATGGGAGATTGAAAGGATGAGCGCTTTCCTAGCGCCCTATGGCGATTATGGTGCCGAATGGCTGCCTCTCCTCCTGCGGGCGATGGTGAATACGGCCCTGCTTTCCGTTTGTGCCTTTGCCCTGGCATTCGTTTTTGGCTTGCTGCTTTCGCTCTGCCAGAAATCCAGTTTCGCGGCGCTAAGGTATTTTGCGGCCCTTTATGTGACGATCGTGCGTGGCGTGCCGCTGCTGGCGGTTTTGTTTCTGCTTTATTTCGGCTTGCCGGGTATCGGGATCGTCTTTGATGCTTTCGGCGCGGCGATTGCGGGCCTGGCGTTGTGTTTCGCGGCCCAGGTCGCAGAGCTTTTCCGCGCCGGCCTGAAGGCTATACCTGCCGGGCAGAGCGAGGCAGCGTTAGCCGCGGGCTTCAGCCCGGCCCAGAGCTTCGTCCTGATCATCCTGCCGCAGGTCGCGCGTGTCATTCTGGCGCCCATGATCATCACCTTCGTCTCGCTGCTCAAGGATTCTTCGCTCGCTTCGCTGATTACCGTCAACGAACTGGTCCTCACCGGGCGGTCAATGGCGACCGAGTATTTCCTGCCCTTGCAAATCTACATTGCCGTCGGCCTCTGCTATTTCGCGATAGCCTGGCCTTTCTCGGTCCTCTCGCGCCGGCTAGCCCTTCCGGCCACCCGCTAACTCGTCATCACAAGGCCAAGACCATGACCATTGAAACGACCGTTGCCACCGGCGACGCACGTCGGCATGCAACGCAATCGGATGAACCTCGTTGGCCGGTGATCCTCATGACGCCCGACCTCAGCGAAGCGCCTGATGCTCCGACCGAGAAGGAGTATGTGGTACGCGCCAACTATGCGGACGCCATAGCCGAGGCAGGGGGAATTCCGTTGATCCTGCCTTACAATACCCGGAACCTGGCACCGGCCTTGGCACTCGCCGATGGAATCCTCCTTACCGGTGCGCGGCCGGGGACGGAGGTGACAGGGGCGCGCAGGCAGTTCGAAATTCAGCTGGTCGAGCAAGCCTTGAAAACCGGCAAGCCGCTTCTCGGCATCTGCCATGGCATGCAACTGATCGGTGAATGCCTTGGAGGCAAATTTCAAACCGAGCTGCCGGCCGCCGCCATATCCCACATCCCGCAAGATGTCCCCGACGTGCTGGCGCACGAGATCATCGTCGAGCAGGGCAGCGTGCTCGCCAACTGGGTCGGGAAGAGGTCGGCGCGCGTCAACAGCCTGCATCGGCATGCTTTGGCCGGCCACGGACGATTCCGTGTCGCTGCAAGGGCGCCGGACGGCATCATCGAGGCATTCGAAGGAGAAACAGACGGCTTTTGCCTGGGTATCCAATGGCACCCGGAATACCGGCTGACTGAACTCGATAGGAATGTCATGAGGGCCTTCGTCGACCGCAGCGCCGAAGCGGCAGCCCGCAAGGCACGCAATGCTTCGTCGGCTGGAAGCAATCGCGTGCGCGAACGGCTGGTACAGCTCGAGCTTGCTCTGCCGGAAGCATCCTCGCCGCCGGGTGCATTTTCCGGAGCTGTGCGGACCGGCAATATCATCACCATTTCCGGTCAAGTGCCGTTGAAGGATGGCGTGGTGCTGCAGACGGGACACCTCGGAGCATCAGTCTCCATCGAAGAGGGGCGAGAATGTGCGCGTTGGGCGCTCCTCAATGCGCTTGCCCAGTTGGAGGGAGCTGCGGGGGGCTTCCACAAGATCCAGGGCTTCGTACGGCTGGCGGGCTATGTCGCGGCAGATGCTGCTTTCGAGCGCCACGGCGCGGTCGTCGATGGCGCTTCGGAACTGCTCCGAGAGCTTTTCCCGGATCGATGGACGCATGCCCGCATCGCGGTCGGCGTTGCATCCCTGCCACGTGGGGTTCCTGTTGAAGTCGAGCTGACGGCCATCGTCGGCGACGAGGCCTGAGATGGGGCGCGTTGCGGTGATCGGCGCCGGCGTCATCGGTGTATCGTCGGCCTATCTTCTCGCCCGGGCGGGGCATGATGTGACACTTATCGATGCGGCGAGCGAGCCGGGCATGGGGGCGAGTGCCGGCAATGCCGCGCAGCTGTCCTGGGCCTATGGTGACGCTATGGCATCGCCAACCCTGCTGAAGCATCTGCCAGCCATTGCGATGGGGCGCGATCCGGCCTTCCGCATCCACTGGCAACTCGACCGGGACTTTCTGCGTTGGGGGCTGAAATTTATTGCCAATACCCCGTTCAGGCGTTGGTGGAACAATACTCAGGACATCCTGCGCCTCGCCGAGCAATCCCGTTACGAACTCGCGATCCTGCTTAAGGAAACCGATGTCGAATTCGATTACCGTGTCGCCGGAAAGCTGCATCTCTACGCCGACCCGCAGAGTTTTGCTGCCGCCCATTCCAGTGTCGTGCGCAAGAATGCCCTTGGCTTCGAACAGCGCCTGCTGACGCGGATGGAGGCGGAAAACATCGAACCGGCGCTTGCCGCGTATCAGGGAGAGATTGCCGGCGCCGTTTATACCCCGGATGATGCCCTCGGCGATGCGGCCGGATTTTGCCGCCAGCTGACCGCCTGGATGATCGGGCGCGGGCAGGTGTCGACGCTTTTCAGCAGAAGGGTTTCGAGCTTTGTCCAAACGTGAGGGGTGCTGACAGGGTTGAGGTTCGAGGATCGCGACGAGCTTCACGTCGACGCCGCCGTTGTCGCCGCAGGACCGCAGATCCTTTCCCTCGTGTCCGATCTGCCCGAGGCCCGGGACATACGCTCCGTCAGAGGCTACTCGCTCACCATTCCAAGATCCGGCCTTGCACCAAGTATCAGCCTGACAGACGTCAAGCGAAAGCTTGCCTTTGCGGCAATCGGCGACCGTTTTCGTGTTGCCGGACTGGCAGACATCGAGCGTCCCGGAGCCGGCTTTGATGTCGGGCGTTTCGACACGCTCAAGCTGGCCGCGTCCGCAGTGCTGCCCGATCTTTTCGACCGATCGGACGAATTGACGAGATGGTCGGGCGAGAGGCCCATGACTCCGACCTCCAAGCCCATGATCGCCGCCTCCCGACGCATCAAAGGTCTCTACATCAATGCCGGCCACGGCATGTTGGGATGGACGCTCGCATTGGGTTCTGCCCGCCGCGTGGTCGATCTCCTTCGATAAGTCGGTGGTTGGCGCCCGGTGCTCACAGTTGCGGACGCCCACCTGCCGCAGCGTTCCGGCAGATGCGGGGACTTCGCTCAATTCATACCTCTTCACATCCATCGGATCGCTTCGGATCATAAAATCCGGAGCGAAGTGAGTGAGCGCGCGTCACCAATGGAATCTGTGGAATGACCCCTAGCCAAATTTCTCAGTCGTGTCGGCCTTGCCGAACACCCAATAGCCGGATGCCTTGATCCAGCCGAGCGGGCAGCCTCGTTCCAGCAGATAGGCGCGGAGATCGCGTGTTACCGAGGCTTCCGCCGCGACCCAGATGAAGGTTTCCGGTTGGATATCGACCGTGCTCAACAATTTCAGCAGCGCTGCGGCATCCGTTGCCTGCGAGAGAGGCCGATGCGCCCAGTGGATGTGCAGTTCGGCTGATGTCGTGAAGACCTGCTCTTCCAACGGGCCGGTGACGGCTGCGATTGTGGTGATGACGGTTCCGGCACTGCTCTCCTCGATCCGGCGGCCGATTGCCGGCAGTGCCGTTTCGTCGCCGATCAGCAGCCATCGTTTGACTGTCTTCGAAACCACGGCGGAGCCCCTTGGTCCGCCGATCTCGAGCCTGTCGCCGGGGCGCGCGTCGATCGCCCATTGGGTCACGGGGCCTGCCTCGTGCAAGGCGAAGTCGATGGTCAGTCTGCGTTCGGCATTGTCGTAGCGGCGCGGCGTGTAGTCACGGCGTTCTTCCCCGCCATCGGTGGCCGGTACGAAAATCTTGATGTGGTCATCGGGTGCAAGACTGGTGAAGTCGGCGAGATCGCCGCCGGTCAATTCGATGCGGCGCATGCCGGGGGTGATGTCGATGACGCTTTCGACCATCAGGGTGCGCCGTCGCGTGTCGTGGCGGATCCGCTCGATGACAGGGGCGGGTGAAGTCTGTTCTTTGAGTTGATTGTTATCCATGTGTCCTTCCGGGGCTTTGAAGCTCGATCCGCAGGACATAGTCGCGCAGATCGAAGCCGCAAAAGCCGTTCGATCATACGCGTTGAGTGACGTTAACGCTTACGTGGCCGGGTGACCCGACCATTGAGCGCATGATGTAACCGACGCCGGCGGCATGTGCAACGGCAAGGTGGCCAACAAGGGCGATGATTGCCAAAGTTTAACTTTCCGGCGGTGTTTCGGTCGGGCAATGATCATCTGCTCAACGCGCATTTCGTGCAGGCGGTCGTGGAGAAGACAATGGACAGCGGAATCCAGGACGTGCTCGACATCTATCACGCGATGATCGAGACGGAGCATAACAGCCCGCGCGAGCTGCCTCCCGGCGGCCGCGACGGAGGACAGGATCAGCGGCTGCGCGCAGTCGGGCCGGAGACTGGGCAGTTCATCAATATCCTCGCCAGGAGCCTCAAGGCGCCGACGATCCTCGAACTCGGCACCTCCTTCGGTTATTCCGGGATATGGCTGGCGGAAGCAGCGCGCGCTTCCGGCGGGCGGCTGATCACCATGGAAATGCACGACTACAAGTCTGCCTACGCACGCGACATGGCCGTCAGGGCAGGGCTCGCCGAGTATGTGGAATTCAAGGTCGGGGATGCCGTCCAGATGATCGGCGCGCTTTCCTCCGGCATCGATTTCGTGCTGGTGGATCTGTGGAAGGATCTTTACGTTCCCTGCCTCGAAGCCTTCTACCCCAAGCTCAATCCGGGCGCGATCATCGTTGCCGACAACATGCTGCGCCCGGGAGGCGATGATCTCAAACGCTATGGTGAGGCTGTCCGTGCCAAGCCAGGGATATCAAGCGTGCTGCTGCCGGTCGGCAGCGGGCTTGAGGTCAGTCGGTTCGATTGAGGCTGAGGTGAGATTAGCTGTCATTTTGTTTTTTTGGTTGCAGAAAAAAAGAAGACACGTTTTAAGCTAATTTCCGACACGTTCCCGATCAAAGCTCTGCGTTATTGCGAGCTTTGGAGATGTGATGTCGGGCATTCTTGTCGCCACCCTTTTGGCAACGGTTTCTGCAAAGATTCCGGCCGGGTTTTCTAGCGGTGACGTTCTCTATTCTGATTGCAGCGAGTCCCGGCAGTTTGTCGTCGGGTATGTTGCCGGTTGGTTGGACAAATGGAATAGTGATGAGCAACTCGCTCGTCGCATTTTTACCGAAGCCGCTCCCAGACCCAGCAGGATGGTGAACTCGGCGCATTTTGCAATCGCCGTTGGTGTCAACGTCTGTATCCCAGTCGGAACTACGGCGGAAGCGATCGGCAATACGCTATGCACGTTCCTGGAGGAGAATCCCGGCATACGCGGGGCCACCGGCGACGAGTTGATGACCACCATGGCTCATTATAAATACCACTGCCCTATTCCTTAGGGAGATTCACGCCGGCTTGTTGGCCTCGATGAAACGGCTGAGCGAGGTGGCGGCGTTGAGCATATGGGCGCGCATGCGCCGTGACGCCATCTCGCCGTCGCCTTCGGCGATCGCCTGCATGATGGCCTCGTGTTCGTCGCGGGAGCGGCTCAGCCTTTCGCCCTGGCGCAGTTGCGTGCGTCGGAAGGCGTTCAGGCGGTTGCGGATGGCGATCGCCTGCTCCGCGAGGAAGCCGTTGTGGGTGGCGCGGTAGATGGTCTCGTGGAATTGGCGGTTGAAGCTGTCATAGGCGTCGAAATTTCCGGCTTGGACAATCGGCTCTGAGAGCTCGTGCAGTTCGATCAGGCGGCTGCGCTCCAGCGGCGTCATGCGGTAGGTCGCGAGCCTGACGCAGACGGCCTCGATCTCGGCCACCGTCTCGAACATCTCCATGATGCGTTCCGGCGTCATACGGGCGACGACGCCGCCGCGCCGGGCGCGAAGCTCGAC
>NZ_JALBGX010000093.1:0-26053 GCF_023006465.1 Rhizobium sp. PRIMUS64
GGTCATCGCCGCCACCGGCACCAATTCCACCGACAGCACGATCGCGCTCACCCGCGAGGCGGAAGTGCTCGGCGCCGCAGCAGCGCTCGTCACAGTGCCCTATTATTCCAAGCCTGGGCAGCAGGGCATCGTCTACCACTTCGAGCAGCTGTCGGCGGCAAGCGGACTGCCCGTCATCATCGACCATGCGCCGGCGCAGACGGCGAGCGATCTTTCGACGGAGACGCTTGGCAGACTGGCAACCATCCCGGGAATCTTTGGCATCCGCGACGCCACGGGCGACATCGCTCGCTTCGTCGGCCTTTCGGCTATCCTGCGGCAGCGCTTCCGCTTCTTTTCCGGGCACGACCCTTCCGCGCTCGCCTTCACCATCGCCGGCGGCGACGGCACGATCTCGTCGGGCGCCAATGTGGTGCCGCGGCTCTTCATCTCGATGCAGCAGGCGGCCCGGGCCGGGAACCTTTCGGCCGCGCGTTCGCTGCAGGACCGGCTGATGCCGCTGATATCAGCGCTCGGACCGGAGGGCGATCCGGCGAGGATCAAGCATGCGCTGCGGCTGGTGCGCGGGCTGAAGGCCGAGCTTCGCCTTCCGCTTGTCGCCGCCGAGCCGGAGGTGTGTTTGGCCATCGGCGAGGCGCTTGCGCCTTTCCTTGACGAAAGCAGCACGAGGATGGCGCTATCCCTATGAGATTTTTATATTTTCCTCTCTGGCGCCAAATGGAAACCCTATCCGCAGACGCCTATCTTCCAAGGCGTGACACCGCCGCACTATCAAGCGGCGGTTGAGTGAGACTTCGAAAGGACAAACCGATGTCACGCCTGACTGAACCGAGTGCCGAGAGCGACCCGCTGCAACGCAGCCACCCCAGCACACTCGCCGCCGATCCCTCCCATCCGATGCTCTCCGGCCTTGCCGCCATTGCGCCCCGCCTTGGGGCAGCGATGGCCTTTGCCGGGCTGGTGCAGATGACCTTCAACCTCATCTCCCGCTGAACCATCAGGACCGAAGAATCATTACAATGGCAAACGCACAGCAACGCCGCAGCCTGCCTTCCGCAGCGCCCTCGCCTTCTGCCCGCTTCACCGTCGGCCGCGACAGAAGCGGCCGCTGGATCGTCCACGATCGCGATGGCCTCGTTGGCGGGCTCTTCATCGATGAGGCGGCCGCCCTCCATTTCGCTGCAGGGGAATGCAACTGCCCCTCGGCTGATATCCATAGGGCGGCCGCAGGCATGGTGCTCGAATTCGCGCCCTTTGCGCGTAGCACCGCGAATATCCACTAAATCTTATCGGTCTCCCGCCGTTTTCAGCCGGCGGGAGACCGAAGACATGGGTTGGGGGCCAATATCCAACTTTTCCTTAACCGGCATGCTGGTAAAATCCTGGCGCAGAGACTTCAGACGCCGCGAGACCGATGCCGAAACCGAATTTCCGCTTCACCCATTATGATCTCAAGGAACAACGCGCCGGAACGATCATCGAGGTGTCGTTGAATGCGGTGAACAATGTCCGCCTGATGACGGCGCCGAATTTCCAGCGGTTCACCGAGGTTCTCGATTTCAAATATATCGGCGGCGTGGCGCGCAAATCGCCGATCAAGATCGCCGTTCCGGAAAGTGGTCACTGGCATGTCGTCGTCGACATGGAAGGTCATCACGGGCTTGCGGAATCGTCCGTCAAGGTGATCGCCGCGCCGGCAAATCAGAAGACGCCGCGCGTTTCCTGAGATTGACAGCACCACGCATCTTCTCGGCTCGTCTCTCCTGCCAACCAGCCGGCGCCCCCGATTAGGGCGCTCGTGCAACCATCAAGCCCTCGGAAAACGCGTAGATCCTCCCCGATCCTTGATCAGGATCATTGAATCAGACTGCCACGTCGATCACAGTTCTCCTGTCGCGAGGCTTGCCCGCGCCGCAGCGCCACCAGATGCAACTCGGCTCGCCATTTGATGCGCCGAGGGTAAGTGGGGTAGCAGACGAAGATCTTCACAACGTGGGGAGTAGTCCATGACTTCGAGCCCAATGGGTCGTATCACCAATATCATCGATCCTGGCGATGCGCTCGGCGAAGTACTTTTCGGATTGATTATGGCGCTCACGTGGACGATTGGTTCGAGACTTGTTCTTGAAAAAGAGGGGTTAAATGTTCAGGAGCTTTTAGTTGCAACAATCGGATGCAATGTCGCTTGGGGGATCATTGACGCCGTATTGTTCATCCTGGGCACGACATTCCGCAGGAGCAGACGGCTGCGCCTTTTTCGGCAAATCAAAGCCGCCAAAAGTGAATCTGCGGCGCTCATGGTGCTCGCGAACGAATTCCCGATTGAAGAAGCACCATTTTCTGGAAAGGCCGCCGATGCGGACGCACTCTATCGGTCACTCCTGACGCTCGCATCTCGGGCCGATCCTGTGAAGGTGTCCCTATCGAAAGGCGATCTGTTTGCCGCAATTGCGATCTTCTTTTTGGTTTCTGCCACCTCCATTCCGGCAGTTATCCCTTTCCTTCTCATCGACAATGCGCAGCTTGCCCTGAGAGCCAGCAACCTGTTCCTTGTTATGCTGCTATTTGTGACGGGCTATGCGTGGGCGACGTTTTCAGGAGGCAGGCCCTTTTATGCAGGGATGACGATGACTTGTCTCGGATTGCTTCTGGTTGCAATAGCGATCGTCCTTGGCGGCTGAGCTCCTTCACCAACCGAACAGGCACCGCGCCTCAGCGCGGATTGCGCTCCTTGCGAAGCTTTGCCCACCATTCCAGCCGCTTGCGGATATCGCGTTCGAAACCGCGCTCCGGCGGATCGTAAAAGATCTGGCGACCCATCTTCTCCGGGAAATAGTCCTGGCCGGAAAAGGCGTCCGGCTCGTCGTGGTCGTAGCGATAACCTTCGCCGTAACCCTCGCCCTTCATCAGCTTGGTCGGCGCATTGAGGATATGCTTCGGCGGCAGCAGCGAGCCATTCTGCTTCGCGGCCTGGCTTGCCGCCTTGAAGGCAGTGTAGACCGCATTCGATTTCGGCGCGGTGGCGAGATAAACGCAGGCCTGGGCCAGCGCCAGTTCACCTTCCGGCGAGCCGAGATACTCATAGGCATCCTTGGCGGCATTACAGATGACCAGCGCCTGCGGATCGGCAAGACCGATATCCTCCACCGCCATGCGCACCAGCCGCCGGCCGAGATAGAGCGGATCCTCGCCGGCATCGAACATACGGGCGAGATAGTAGAGCGCGGCATCGGGATCCGAGCCGCGTACGGATTTATGCAGCGCCGAGATCAGATTGTAGTGACCATCCTGCGCCTTGTCGTAGACCGGGGCACGGCGCTGGACGATGCGCGTCAGGCCTTCTGTGTCGAAGCTCTCGCCTTCGCGCGCCGCGCGCCAGACTTCTTCGGCGAGCGTCAGCACCGCGCGGCCATCGCCGTCGGCCATGCGGATCAGGCTGACGCGAGCATCCTCCGTCAGCGGCAGCGGCTTCTGCTCGATCGCCTCGGCACGCTTCAGCAGTTCCTCGAGGCTCTCCTCGTCATGCGACTTGAAGGTGAGCACACGGGCACGCGACAGCAGAGCGGCGTTGAGCTCAAAGGATGGGTTCTCGGTGGTGGCGCCGACGAGGATGACGGTGCCATCCTCCATGACGGGCAGGAAACTGTCCTGCTGGGCGCGGTTGAAACGATGGATCTCATCGACGAAGAGCAGCGTCTGACGGCCGTCCATACGCCGCAAACGGGCTGTCTCGAACACCTTTTTCAGATCGGCGACGCCGGAGAAGATCGCCGATATCTGCTCGAAGGCCAGGCCCGCCTCGCCCGAAAGCAACCGTGCCACCGTCGTCTTGCCGGTGCCGGGCGGACCCCAGAAGATCATCGAGCCGAGCGAGCCGCTTTCGATCATCCTTTTCAGCACGCCATCCTCACCGGTCAGGTGTTCCTGACCGGTGACATCGGCAAGCGTCTTCGGCCGCAGCCGGTCGGCAAGCGGCCGCCTGGCAGCGACCTCCTCCGGAACACGCGGCGCGAAGAGATCGTTGCTCATCGGAAAAATTGCCGGATGCGCTGGCCGTCGCGCTCTATCTCGACCCGCCAGAGGCCGGGGTCGCTATCGGCGATCTGGGATAGTTCGCTGGTCGACTTCACATCCGTGCCGTTGATCGAGACGATGATATCCTTCGGTTCGAAACCGAGACGGGCAGCAGGCGAATCGTCCTTCACCTCGGATACGACGACGCCTGCCGATTCCGGCGGCATGCGCAGCTCGTCGGCGACCCGGGGCGACAGGTTCTCGACGACGGCGCCGGTAAACGGCGTATGCCCGCCGATCGTGCGCTGGTCGCGCGGCGAGGTTTCCGGGGCACGGGCGAGCGTCAGCGGCAGCTGCTCCTCGCGGCCGTTCTCGACGACGGTGAGGTTGACCGATTTGCCGAGGCCCGCCGTCGTCAGCCGGTAGAGCAGCGCATCCGGATGTTCGACAGAAATCCCGTCGACGGCAGTGACGATTTCTCCGGCCTTCAGCCCGGCCTTGGCGGCCGGCCCGCCTTCCGAGACCTTGACGACGAGCGCGCCGCGGGCCTTGTTAAGCCCCAGCGCCTCAGCGACTTCCGAGGTTACGGCATCGAAGCTCGCGCCGACATAGGGCCGTTCGAAGGATTTGACGCCGGCATCGGCAGAGGAGAGGAAGACCTTGACCAGATTGGCAGGGATGGCAAAGCCGATGCCGTTCGAGCCGCCGCCGCGCGAGAAGATCGCCGTGTTGATGCCGATCAGTTCGCCCTTCATGTTCATCAAGGCGCCGCCGGAATTGCCGGGATTGATAGAGGCATCGGTCTGGATGAAGAAGCCGAATTCGTTCCTGACCACCTGGTTGCGGGCAAGTGCTGAGACGATACCGCTCGTCACCGTCTGGCCGACGCCGAAGGGGTTGCCGATCGCCAGCACGAGATCGCCGACCTCGACCGTATCGGAATTGCCGATCGGCAATGTCGGAAAGCTTTCCTTGGTGTCGATCTTCAGCACGGCGAGATCGACACGGTCATCACGCAGCACCACCTTGCAGGGGAATTCGCGGCCATCCGACAGTGCGATCTTGATGTCGTCGGCGCCTTCGACGACATGATTGTTGGTCACGACAGTGCCGTTCGCCTCAACGATGACGCCGGAACCGAGCGATGACTGCTTCTCCGAACGGTTCGGCATCTGCTGGCCGAAAAACTGCTCGAAGAAAGGGTCGCCGGCAAAGGGCGACTGCCGCTTGACGGTCTTTTCCGCATAGACGTTGACGACGGCGCCTGACGTCTGTTTGACGAGCGGGGCGAAGGAGAGCTGCATCTGCATCTGGCTCTCGGGTACGGTCTTTGCCGTCTGCGCATCGGCCGCAGCCGGCAGAACGAGCATGAGAGCGAATAGCGAGACGGAGGCGCGCTTGAACAGGCCTTGCATGGGTATCCCTTTTGAATCCTCTTGAGAAACGTTTTAGAGCATGATGCCGAAAAGTGTGAGCGGTTTTCGGACGACATCATGCTCTAACTATTTAATTGCGAACAGGATTCAGATTTTAGGCCGACCGGCCTGAAATCATCCTGTTCTGCGGCCCGACGCTAGAAAGGAAAGAGGGCGGAAGCATGGAAGAATAAGGCAAGGGGACGTCTTGGAAACCGGTTGAAGTCATTATGAATTTGATTCAGGAAGATTGGCCATGCAACTGATATCAAAAGCCAAAAACTGGGCGAAGTCACTGAAGCGTGACCTCGTGACCCTATGGCTTGCCGCCCGCGATCCCCGCGTGCCGTGGCATGCTAAAGCGGTGGCCGGCGCCGTTGCCGCCTACGCGCTGTCGCCCATCGATCTCATCCCCGATTTCATCCCCATCCTCGGCTATCTCGACGATCTCCTCATCGTGCCGCTCGGCATCATGCTGGCGATCCGGCTCGTTCCGGCAGAGGTGATGAACGAGCTTCGCACGGAGGCGGCAAGGCGCATCGAACGTCCCTCCAGCCGGGTCGGACTGATCTTCATCCTTGCCGTCTGGCTCATCTGCATCATCTTCCTGGCTCTGGCACTGCGGAAGCTGGCCTGACCGGCGGCAATAGGAACATATGAATGATCACGACAAGAACGACGACAGCGGCTCTCGGCTTTGCGATGCTGCTCATTGCATCCAACCTGGTACAGGCAGCAAGCTTCGATTGCGATGCGAAGGAATTGAAGCCGGATGAGAAAGCGATCTGCGACAACCGCGCACTCAACGATGCCGACGTGAAGATGGCAACCACGTTCGAACTGCTCTCCGGTCTGCTGGCGATGGGCTCGCGCGGCACATTGCAGGACGAGCAGACGGCCTGGCTGAAGAAACGGCAGGAATGCGGGGCGGATGTGGCCTGTATCAAGGCTGTCTATGACGAGCGGCTGAAGCAGCTCGGCGAGACCTATAAAAACATCAACCGGCCGCTTTGAAAGCGACCGGTCGGCGGAGCAGCTGACTCTTAATCAGCGGGTCGCAGGTTGAAGCGACTCAGCGGGCGTTCAGATCGCGCACGGCGCCGCGGTCCGCACTCGTTGCGAAGGCGGCGTAGGCCTTCAGGGCGGTCGTGACGTTGCGCTTGCGGACTTCTGTGGGATACCAGCCCTTGGCATCCTGATCGGCGCGGCGGGCGGCGAGTTCGGTCTCGCTGACGCGCAGGCTGATCGTGCGGTTGGGGATGTCGATGTCGATCATGTCACCTTCGCGCACCAGGCCAATCGTGCCGCCATTTGCCGCTTCCGGCGAGGCATGGCCGATCGAGAGGCCGGAGGTGCCGCCGGAGAAGCGGCCGTCGGTGATGAGCGCGCAGGCCTTGCCAAGGCCCTTCGACTTCAGATAGCTCGTCGGATAGAGCATTTCCTGCATGCCTGGGCCGCCCTTCGGGCCTTCGTAGCGGATGACGACGACGTCGCCGGCCTTCACCTCGTTGGCAAGGATCGCCTTGACGGAGGCATCCTGGCTTTCGAAGACGCGGGCGGGGCCGGAGAATCTCAGGATCGATTCATCGACGCCGGCAGTCTTGACGATGCAGCCGTCGATCGCAAGGTTGCCCTTGAGCACGGCAAGACCACCATCCTTGGAGAAGGGATGTTCGACCGAGCGGATGACGCCGTTTTCGCGGTCGGTGTCGAGTTCGTCCCAGCGGGCCTCCTGGCTGAAGGCGACCTGGGTGGGAATGCCACCCGGAGCGGCACGATAAAAGTTGCGAACGGTTTCGCTGTTGGTGCGGGTGATATCCCAGCGATCGATCGCATCGCCCAGCGTCTCGGCATGGACGGTCGGGCAATCGCGGTTCAAGAGGCCGCCCTTGTCGAGTTCGCCGAGGATCGACATGATGCCGCCGGCGCGGTGGACGTCTTCCATGTGAACATCACTCTTGGCGGGGGCGACCTTTGACAGGCACGGCACCCGGCGCGATAGCGCATCGATATCGGCCATGGTGAAATCGACCTCGCCTTCATGGGCGGCAGCAAGGATGTGCAGGACCGTATTGGTCGAGCCGCCCATGGCGATATCGAGCGTCATGGCATTCTCAAACGCCTGTTTGGAAGCGATGATGCGCGGCAGCGCCTTTACGTCGTCCTGCTCGTAGTAACGGCGGGCGAGATCGACAATCAGATGGCCGGCCTCGACGAAGAGGCGCTTGCGGTCGGCGTGGGTGGCAAGCGTCGAGCCGTTGCCCGGCAGCGACAGGCCGAGCGCTTCCGTCAGGCAGTTCATCGAATTGGCGGTGAACATGCCGGAGCAGGAGCCGCAGGTCGGACAGGCAGAGCGTTCGATGGTCTGGACGTCCTCGTCACTGATCTTGTCATCGGCTGCGGCGACCATGGCATCGACGAGGTCGAGTGCATGCGTCTTGCCGTGCAGCACGACCTTGCCGGCTTCCATCGGACCGCCGGAGACGAAGACGGTCGGGATATTGAGGCGTAGCGACGCCATCAGCATGCCGGGGGTGATCTTGTCGCAGTTGGAGATGCAGACCATGGCGTCGGCGCAATGGGCATTGACCATGTATTCAACGCTGTCGGCGATGAGCTCACGCGAGGGCAGCGAATACAGCATGCCGTCATGGCCCATGGCGATGCCGTCATCGACGGCGATCGTGTTGAATTCCTTGGCAACACCGCCGGCCGCCTCGATCTCGCGGGCGACGAGCTGGCCAAGATCCTTCAGGTGCACGTGGCCGGGCACGAACTGGGTGAAGGAATTCACCACCGCGATGATCGGCTTGCCGAAATCCGAATCCTTCATGCCCGTGGCGCGCCAAAGGCCGCGGGCGCCCGCCATGTTGCGGCCATGGGTCGTGGTTCTGGAACGGTAAGCTGGCATCGGTGTCTTCCTCAACGTGTCGGAATTATCAGGCGAAGCGGGGCGGCATGGAGCCTGCAGGCCGGGCAAACGCTGCTTTTTCGAATTGTCCTAATCCAATCGACGGGGGCTGTCACTACCGTGAAGGCCAAATCCGGTACGCCATGGCCTGAGCGCCATGAGGCCCATCGATCATATACGGTACGGCGCGACGTTTCGTTACAGCCTATTCCATCACGGCCGAACACAAAAAATTGGCTTCACGTCTGTAATATTCAAGGCTTAGACACTCATCCGAACATGCGGGCGGTTCGATTAAAGACTATATTGCAGAAATCCGCCCAGGAGATTTCGACATGCCAACCTATCGCCCACCGAAGATCGCGTCATCGGAGATCACGCCGCGCCAGATCTATGTGCGCCGTCGTGAATTCCTCGGCGCGGCAGCACTTGGCGCCATGGCGCTCTACAGCGCCGGCAAGGCGAGCGCTGCGGCCCTCTCCGCCGTTGAGAGCAAGTACAAGGTCGACGAGAAGGCGACGCCGCTCAAGGACGTCACGACCTACAATAATTTCTATGAGTTCGGCCTCGACAAGGGTGATCCCGCAGCACTTTCCAGCGATTTCAAGCCGCTGCCCTGGACGATCAAGGTCGACGGCATGGTCAACAAGCCAGGTACCTTCGACCTCGAGGCGCTGATGAAGGAATTCCCGATCGAGGAGCGCACCTACCGGATGCGCTGCGTCGAGGCCTGGTCCATGGTCATCCCCTGGGACGGCTTTCCGCTGGCATCGCTGCTCGACAAGGTGGAGCCGCTCGGCAGCGCCAAATACGTCTCATTCGAAACCGTCGTGCGGCCGGACGAGATGCCTGGGCAGAAGGGCTTCTTCCAGTCGCTCGACTGGCCCTATGTCGAAGGTCTGCGCCTGGACGAGGCGCGCCATCCGCTGACGCTGCTTGCCGTCGGGCTCTATGGCGAAACGCTGCCAAACCAGAACGGCGCGCCGATCCGGCTCGTCGTGCCGTGGAAATACGGCTTCAAGGGCATCAAGTCGATCGTCAGGATCACACTCACCGACCAGCAACCCAAGAGTACCTGGCAGGTCACCAATCCGCAGGAATACGGCTTCTACGCCAACGTCAATCCAGCGGTCGACCATCCCCGCTGGAGCCAGGCGAGCGAACGGCGCATCGGCGAAAGCGGCTTCTTCGGCGCGAGCCGCCATCCCACCCTGCCCTTCAACGGTTATGCCGACGAGGTGGCGAGCCTTTATGCCGGCATGGACCTGAAGGCGAATTTCTGATGGCGGAACTGTCGCTCGCCATCCCGAAGCGCTGGCAACCCGCCTCCGTCTGGCTGCTTTATGTCGTCGGGCTCGTGCCTGCGGCCTGGACTTTCTATCTCGGCGCGACTGATCAGCTCGGCGCCGATCCGGTCAAAACCTTCGAGCTCTTCCTCGGCATCTGGACGATCCGTTTTCTGATCCTGACCCTTGCCGTTTCCCCTGCCCGTGAGCTCTTCGGCTGGAACTATCTACGCTATCGCCGCGCCCTCGGTCTGCTGACCTTCTACTACGCGCTGATGCATTTCACCGTCTACATGGTGCTCGACCAAGCGATGGATATTTCCGCCGTCATCAACGACGTGCTGAAGCGCCCCTTCATCATGTTCGGCATGGCCGGGCTTGCGATGCTCATTCCGCTGGCGCTGACATCCAACAATCTCTCGATCCGCCGCCTCGGCAAGAACTGGATCTGGCTGCATCGCCTCGTCTATATCGTCGCCGCCTGCGGGGCGTTGCACTTCGCGCTCTCGACCAAGATCCTCGACCTCGAGCAATATATCTATGTCGGGCTGATCATCGCGCTCATCCTCTACCGCTCCTATCGGCCAATCGCACGCAACAGGCAGAAGGGCAAAGGGCGGACGCGCAATCGCGCAGTAGCGTCTGTTTCGTAGGATTGCAGACTTACCCGCGAGGATGCGTCGCAGCCCGACGTGCGGGATCGAAGGCGCAGGCCGCGGCTATGCCGATGGCATAAGCCAGCATGTTCCAAAGCGAAAATACCCGGCCAAGCAACAACGCGCCTGCCGTGGTCAGCCGAAACGCGTCGAGCCAGGGCGTATGATAAAGCCGGAACAATTCCACTGAGATCGCTATGAACAGCGCTGTGACGGCAATTACTGCCGGCCGTGACCTTGTGACAAAGAGCGCCACGAGCAGATAGACCATCGCTCCCCAGTGTGCCGATCCGCCATATTTGACGACGATAAAAGGCAGACCGGCCGCATAGCCAAACCTGCGGAGCACCAGCCCGAGAACGATGACAAGAAACAGGGCGGCCAGAGGAAGGAACTGCGGAGAGCGAGTCTGAATGATTTTGCGCAATGGAGCCGGTCTCGTCACTATATCAGAAACAAAAACAGCCGGGCTTTGCAGCCCGGCTGTTCTGTTTCCGCAGGAGCGGAAGATTAAGCGGCGACAGCCTGCTCTTCGGCAGCGACGCGGGCCTTGTCGGCTGCGCCCTTGGCATAGGCATCGCGATCCACGAATTCGATCACAGCCATGGCGGCATTGTCGCCCTGGCGGAAGCCGGCCTTCATGATGCGCAGGTAGCCGCCGTTGCGGGTGGCGTAGCGCGTTGCGATCGTGTCGAACAGCTTCGAGACGACAGCGGCATCGCGGATCTGCGAGATCGCCTGACGGCGAGCGTGCAGGTCGCCGCGCTTGCCGAGCGTGACGAGCTTCTCGACGATCGGGCGGATTTCCTTGGCCTTCGGCAGGGTCGTGACGATCTGCTCGTGGGTAATCAGCGAAGCCGCCATGTTGGCGAACATCGCCTTGCGGTGGCTTGCAGTTCTATTCAGCTTGCGGCCGGCTTTACCATGGCGCATTGCTATTCTCCTTTAATGCAGGTGCCCTTACGCTAAGTGGGCCTGCCGTTTCCTGGCACATGCAGGCGATCGGCCTGCTGTTTGACGGGGAAAGGCAGCCGAAAGAGCCTGCCTTTTGTTTTCTCAGTATTGGTCTTCGTAACGCTTGGCGAGATCTTCGATGTTCTCGGGCGGCCATGCCGGCACTTCCATGCCGAGGTGCAGGCCCATGGAAGCGAGAACTTCCTTGATTTCGTTCAGCGACTTGCGACCAAAATTCGGTGTGCGGAGCATTTCTGCTTCGGTCTTCTGAATGAGGTCGCCGATGTAGACGATGTTGTCGTTCTTCAGGCAGTTTGCCGAACGGACCGACAGTTCGAGTTCGTCCACCTTCTTCAGGAGAGCCGGGTTGAAAGCGAGTTCGGTAACTGCTTCCTCTTCGGTTTCCTTCTGCGGCTCGTCGAAGTTGACGAAGACGCCAAGCTGATCCTGGAGAATGCGCGCCGCAAAAGCGACGGCGTCTTCGCCGGTGATCGAGCCATCGGTTTCGATGGTCATGTTCAGCTTGTCGTAGTCGAGAACCTGTCCTTCGCGGGTATTTTCAACCTTGTAGGACACCTTCTTGACCGGCGAATAGAGGCTGTCGACCGGGATGAGACCGATCGGAGCATCTTCCGCACGATTGCGTTCGGCCGGAACGTAGCCCTTGCCGTTGTTGACGGTGAATTCCATGCGGATCTCGGCGCCCTCATCGAGCGTGCAGATGACATGCTCGGGGTTGAGGATTTCGATATCGCCGACCGTCTGAATGTCGCCAGCCGTGACAACGCCCGGGCCCTGCTTACGCACGACCATGCGCTTCGCATCATCGCCATCCATCTTGATGGCGATTTCCTTGATGTTGAGCACGATGTCCGTCACGTCTTCGCGGACGCCCGGAATCGAGGAGAATTCATGCAGCACGCCATCGATCTGCACCGCCGTGACGGCAGCACCGCGCAGCGAGGAGAGCAGAACGCGGCGAAGCGCGTTGCCGAGCGTGAGGCCGAAGCCGCGCTCCAGCGGTTCGGCAACAAGCGTCGCCCTGGTGCGCGAGCTCGAAGAGAACTCCACCTTGTTCGGCTTGATCAGTTCCTGCCAGTTCTTCTGAATCATGAGTTTGCCTTCCGTTCGTTGCCACCATCCAATCGTGGCAACCGAGCTTGAAAACCACCGGGAGCGCGAAGGCGCTCACCGGTGACGAGAGCGATGATCAGACGCGGCGCTTCTTGCGCGGACGGCAGCCATTGTGCGGGATCGGGGTCACGTCGCGGATGGACGTGATCATGAAACCTGCAGCCTGGAGCGCGCGCAGAGCCGATTCACGACCCGAACCCGGACCGCAAACTTCGACTTCCAGCGACTTCATGCCGTGCTCCTGGGCCTTCTTGGCGCAGTCTTCGGCAGCGATCTGGGCGGCGAACGGGGTCGACTTGCGCGAGCCCTTGAAGCCCTTGGCGCCAGCCGACGACCAGGCGATCGCATTGCCCTGCGCGTCGGTGATGGTGATCATCGTGTTGTTGAAGGTCGAGTTGACGTGAGCGACACCCGACGAGATGTTCTTGCGCTCGCGACGGCGAACGCGGACGGCTTCCTTAGCCATGGTATTCCTTTCGTTGATCTCTTCACCGCCGTAATGCCAGCGGCTACACCGGAACGGCGCCTATATGGTCCCGCTCCAAACTCAAAAGAGGCCGGCGCAGACCGCCAGCCTCCCCACCCCGGTTTCCCGGAAATTACTTCTTCTTGCCAGCGATTGCCTTTGCCGGACCCTTGCGGGTGCGGGCATTGGTGTGCGTGCGCTGACCGCGAACCGGAAGGCCGCGGCGATGACGCAGGCCGCGGTAGCAGCCGAGGTCCATCAGACGCTTGATGTTCATCGCGGTATCACGACGAAGATCGCCTTCAACCTGATAGTCGCGGTCGATGGCTTCGCGGATCTGAAGGACTTCTGCGTCCGTCAGCTGATGCACACGACGTTCGGCCGGGATACCGACCTTTTCGACGATTTCCTGTGCGAATTTCGGACCGATCCCGTGAATGTAGGTCAGCGCGATAACAACGCGCTTCGCAGTCGGGATGTTGACGCCAGCGATACGTGCCACGCCTGTTCTCCTTGCATTCCAGTTGCCATCCGGCAAGTGGGCTTCGTTATGCGGCTCTTGAGAACCGCCCGTTCAGATTTACGTCCGTAACATGTCAAAACGACCGCACCCGGACTTCCCTGGGAAATCCGCGCCGATCGCATGGAATGTCGCGAGTTGGCGCGGTGTTTAGCGGAATCACTGCTGAAAAGCAACCGTTCCGCCAAGTTTATTTTCAAAGCCTTAAAGCTTGGAAAGAATGCTTTCGACCTCGGCCGTCACCTGATCGATCTCTGCCATGCCGTCCACGGACTTGAGCTTGCCCTTGGCATGGTAATAGCCGATCAGCGGCGAGGTTTCCTTGTAGTAGACCTGCAGCCGAGCCGTCATGGTCTCCGGGGTGTCATCGGGACGGCGCTTGAAGTGCGTCGAACCGCACTTGTCGCACACGCCCTCAGCAGCCGGAACATTATCGGTATCGTGATAGACGCTGCCACACTGTGCACAGGAGTAGCGACCGGCAACACGTCGGATCAATTCGTCATCATCGACACGGAATTCAATGACAACGGAGAGGCCGAGACCCTTTGCCTTCAGCATCGCCTCGGTGGCATCAGCCTGGACGAGCGTCCTGGGGAAGCCGTCGAGAATGAAGCCGTTGGCGCAATCGGGTTGATCGATTCGCTCGGAAACGATGGCAATGACGATCTCATCCGAGACGAGCTTGCCGGCGTCCATAACCGCCTTCGCGCGCTTGCCTACATCCGTGCCGGCGTTAACCGCTGCACGCAGCATGTCCCCCGTGGAAAGCTGCGGAATGCCGTGCTTTTCCACGATCCGCTGGGCCTGGGTTCCCTTACCCGCGCCCGGCGGCCCCAAAAGGATAAGTCTCATCGCCCCCTCTTTCCTCCACGCAACTTCGATTTCTTGATCAGGCCTTCGTATTGCTGCGCGATCAGGTGACCCTGGATCTGTGCAACCGTATCAAGAGTTACGCTAACCACGATCAAAAGCGAAGTCCCACCAAGGGCTAATGGAATGCCGGTTTGCGACACCAGAATCTCTGGGAGAATGCAGACGAAGACGAGATAGATCGCGCCGATCACCGTGATGCGGGTCAGCACGTAGTCGATATATTCGGCAGTGCGCTCGCCCGGACGGATGCCGGGAATGAAGCCGCCATGCTTCTTCAGATTGTCGGCCGTGTCCTTCGGATTGAAGACGATAGCCGTATAGAAGAAGGCGAAGAAGGCGATCAGCGCGCCGTACAGCACCATGTAGAGCGGCTGGCCATGGCCGAGGGCCGCGACGATCGATGTCGCCCAGGAAGGCATTGCCGTGGTGTTGGCGAAACCCGCGACCGTTGCCGGCAGCAGCAGCAGCGACGACGCGAAGATCGCCGGAATGACACCTGAAGTGTTGAGCTTCAGCGGCAGGTGCGAGGTATCGCCCTGGAACATCCGATTGCCAACCTGACGCTTCGGATACTGAATCAGCAGCCGGCGCTGGGCGCGCTCGACGAAGACGATGATGCCGATGACGGCGATCGCGACGACAATGACGAGCAGGATGAGGAAGGTCGACAGCGCACCGGTGCGGCCGAGTTCGAGCGTGCCGGCAAGAGCAGTGGGAAGGCCGGCGGCGATGCCGGCGAAAATGATCAGCGAGATGCCGTTGCCGATGCCGCGCGAGGTGATCTGCTCGCCGAGCCACATCAGGAACATCGTACCGCCGAGCAGCGTCAGAACGGTGGAAACACGGAAGAACCAGCCTGGCTCGACGACGAGGCCCTGGCCGCTTTCAAGGCCGGCGGCAATGCCATAGGCCTGAAGCGCACCGAGGATGACGGTACCATAGCGGGTATACTGGTTGATGATCTTACGGCCCTGCTCGCCTTCCTTCTTGAGGTTTTCGAGCGCCGGCACCACCGAGGTCATGAGCTGCACGATGATCGAAGCGGAGATATAGGGCATGATGCCGAGCGCGAAGATCGCCATGCGCTGAACAGCGCCGCCCGAGAACATGTTGAAAAGGCCGAGAATGCCGCCTGACTGGCCGCGGAAAGCCTGGGCATAGGCTTCGGGATTGAGACCCGGAAGCGGAATATGCGTGCCGAGTCGGTAGACGAGGAGAGCTGCCAGTGTGAACCACAGGCGCTTCTTCAAATCCTCGGCTTTGGCGAAGGTCGAAAAATTGAGGTTGGATGCCAATTGTTCCGCTGCAGAAGCCATGCGTTTCTCCGCGCTACCAATTCCGGCGTCTCTGGGGGGACAGACCGGACCCGGAATCAGTATGAAATTATTCAAAACCGGGTTCAGGACGGATTGCGGCGCAACCCCTTGCCTCACCCTTGTTTTCGAGTCTTACCGGCATGACGCGGGCGCGCCAGCCAAGTTTTTGTGAGGCCCACATATGGGAGCAAAATCGCCCGGTGTGAAGCACCCCGGGCGATATATCATCAGATTATTTATTCGGCTGCAGCCGGAGCCGAAAGCAGCGTCACGGTGCCGCCGGCCTTTTCGATCTTCTCGACGGCAGGCTTGGAGGCGCCTGCAACGACGATGGTGATCTTGGCCTTGATCTCGCCGTCGGCGAGAACGCGAACGCCGTCCTTGACGCGGCGGATGACACCAGCAGCCTTGAGGGCAGCTGCGTCAACGGTCGTCTTGGCATCGAGCTTGCCGGCGTCGATCGCCGTCTGGATACGGGCCAGCGACACGACAACAAAATCGGAAGCGAAAATGTTGTTGAAGCCGCGCTTCGGCAGGCGACGATAGATCGGCATCTGGCCGCCTTCGAAGCCATTGATGGCGACGCCCGAACGGGACTTCTGACCCTTTACGCCGCGACCACCTGTCTTGCCCGAGCCCGAACCGATACCGCGGCCGAGGCGCTTGCGGCTGTGGGTCGAGCCTTCGTTGTCCTTGATTTCATTGAGTTTCATGAGCGTTTCCTCCGTCTCACTTCTCGTCGACGACGCGAACGAGATGCTGGACAGCACGGATCATGCCACGAACCGAAGGAGTATCCTCCAGCGTGCGGCGACGGTGCATCTTGTTCAGTCCGAGACCGATCAGCGTGCGCTGCTGGACGTCCGGACGGCGGATCGGGCTGCCGATCTGTTCGATCGTGACAGTCTTCGCTTCAGCCTTCTTGGTAGCCTTGGCCATCTGTCAAACTCCTCTTATTCTTCAGAGGCGTTGCCGGAGGCGCCACGACGAGCCTGCAGCGTTGCATACTTGATGCCGCGCTGAGCTGCGATGTCCTTCGGGTGAACCTGGTGCTTCAGAGCGTCGAAGGTGGCGCGAACCATGTTGTAGGGGTTCGACGAACCGGTCGACTTGGCGACGACGTCGTGCATGCCGAGCGTCTCGAATACGGCGCGCATCGGACCGCCGGCGATAATGCCGGTACCGACCTTGGCCGAGCGCAGCAGAACCTTGCCGGCGCCGTGGCGGCCATGAACATCGTGATGCAGCGTACGGCCGTCACGCAGCGGTACGAAGATCAGCTCGCGCTTGGCGGCTTCGGTTGCCTTGCGGATGGCTTCCGGCACTTCACGTGCCTTGCCATGGCCGAAGCCGACGCGGCCCTTCTGGTCGCCAACGACGACGAGTGCTGCGAAACCGAAACGACGGCCGCCCTTGACGACCTTGGCGACGCGGTTGATCGCGACAAGCTTGTCGACGAATTCGCTATCGCGCTCTTCACGGCTCTGGCGGTCGTCCCGCTGCGGCCTTCTTTCCTGTGCCATTGTCCTCTTCCTTTTTCTTTTCCGGGTGCAATCGGCAAACAAATGTGGACCGCATCAGCCTCCCCTTTCGGAGAGTGCCTGCGGTCCGGCGAAAATCCGGCCGGCGCTTGAGCGTCCGGCCGGAAACTGATCAGAAGGTGAGACCGCCTTCGCGGGCCGCTTCGGCGAGAGCCTTGATGCGGCCGTGATAGATGAAGGCGCCACGGTCGAACACGACTTCCGTAACACCGGCCTTGGAGGCGCGCTCTGCGAGGAGCTTGCCCACAACGGCAGCGGCGGCGGTATCGGCACCGGTCTTCAGAGAACCGCGCAGATCCTTCTCGAGAGTGGAGGCAGACGCAAGCGTCTTGCCGGCCACATCATCGATGACCTGGGCGTAGATGTTCTTCGAGGAGCGATGAACCGACAGGCGCGGACGGCCATTGGCCACCGACTTGAGATGACGGCGCACGCGGTTGGCACGACGTGCAAGTGCTTCTTTCCTGCTAGCCATTTCGCGTGATCCTTACTTCTTCTTGCCTTCTTTGCGGACGATCCGCTCGTCAGCGTACTTGACGCCCTTGCCCTTGTAAGGCTCGGGACCGCGGTATTCGCGGATTTCGGCAGCAACCTGACCGACCTGCTGCTTGTTGATTCCGCTGACGACGATTTCCGTCGGCTTCGGAACAACGATCGAGATACCGACCGGCGGCTCATAGATCACGTCGTGGCTGAAACCGAGAGCGAGCTGCAGGTTCTTGCCCTGCATGGCGGCGCGGTAACCGACGCCGTTGATTTCAAGCTTGCGCTCGAAACCGTCCTTGACGCCCTTGAAGATGCCTTCGATCATCGTGCGGGACATGCCCCACTTTGCGCGCGCATCCTTGGTCTGGTTCACCGGCGTCACGACGACGGCGTTATTTTCAAGCTTGAGGCTGATTTCGTCGTTAGCAACGAAAAACAGCTCGCCCTTCGGGCCCTTTGCAGTCACCTTCTGGCCATCGACCGTAGCCGTGATCCCAGCAGGCACCTGAACGGGCTTTTTACCGATACGAGACATGTTTCAATCCTGTCTGTTCGCTATGGAGATCCCTGCCCGATCTTAGAAGACCGAGCAAAGAACCTCGCCACCAACGTTCTGTTCGCGAGCCTGGTGATCGGCCATCACACCCTTCGGAGTCGAAAGGATGGTGATGCCGAGACCGTTCGCGACCTGCGGAATGGACTTGACCGAGACATAAACCCGGCGGCCCGGCTTCGACACACGGCCGATCTCACGGATCACCGATGCGCCTTCATAATATTTCAGCTCGATGCTGAGTTCCGACTTGCCATTGCCGAAATCGACAACGGAATAGCCACGGATGTAGCCTTCGGACTGCAGAACATCGAGAACACGTGCACGGAGCTTCGAAGCAGGCGTCGAGACCGACGACTTGCGGCGGGAAGCGCCGTTACGGATGCGAGTGAGCATATCGCCCAACGGATCAGTCATTGTCATGTAACCTGCTCCTTACCAGCTCGACTTGACGATACCCGGCACCTTGCCGAGATTGCCGAGTTCACGCAGCGCAATACGCGACATGCGCAGTTTGCGGTAATATGCGCGCGGACGCCCCGAAACTTCGCAACGGTTGCGAATACGGGTCTTCGATCCATCACGCGGCAGGGATGCCAGCTTGATCGAGGCCTTGAACCGCTCTTCGATCGGAAGAGCCTGGTTCATGATGATCGCCTTCAAACCAGCCCGCTTAGCGGCCTGGTTGGCGACCGTAGTACGGCGGCGCTTGTTCTTTTCAACTGCGCTTGTCTTCGCCATGTCAGGTTCCTTTTCTACGCTCGTCGTTACGGTTATTGACGGAACGGGAAGCTGAACTCTTTCAGAAGAGCCCGAGCTTCGTCGTCGGTCGTCGCCGTCGTGCAAACGATGATGTCCATGCCCCACATCTGATCAACCTTGTCGTAGTTGATCTCAGGGAACACAATGTGCTCCTTGATGCCCATGGCGAAGTTGCCACGGCCGTCAAAGCTCTTCGGGTTCAGGCCGCGGAAGTCGCGAACGCGCGGGAGCGCGATGTTCACGAGGCGGTCCATGAACTCGTACATGCGGGCGCCGCGCAGGGTGACCTTCGCGCCGATCGGCATCTGTTCGCGGACCTTGAAGCCTGCGATAGAGTTACGTGCGCGGGTGATGACCGGCTTCTGGCCGGCGATCGCAGCGAGGTCGGCGGCAGCTACCGTCGGCTTCTTCGAGTCAGCGGTCGCTTCGCCGACACCCATGTTGATCACGATCTTGTCGAGCTTCGGGATCATCATCTCGTTGGCGTAGGAGAACTGCTCCTGCATCGCCTTGCGGATGCGCTCGACATATTCCTTCTTGAGCCGCGGCTCATATTTTGCCTCAGCCATCGATCACTTCTCCAGAACGCTTGGCCACACGGACCTTCTTGCCGTCAACAACCTTGAAACCGACGCGGGTCGGCTTGCCGTCCTTGTCGATGATTGCAACGTTGGACAGGTGAACCGGGGCTTCCTTGTTGATGATGCCGGCTTCCTGGGTCTGCGTCTGGCGCTGATGGCGCTTGACGACGTTGACGCCACGAACAACGGCACGATCTTCCTTCGGCATGACCTGGACAACTTCGCCGGTACGGCCCTTGTCCTTGCCAGCGAGCATGACGACCTTGTCGCCCTTACGAATCTTCTGCATCGCTTCGCTCCTTACAGTACTTCGGGAGCCAGCGAGATGATCTTCATGTGGTTCTTGGCGCGAAGTTCGCGCGGAACCGGTCCGAAGATACGGGTGCCGATCGGCTCTTTCTTGTTGTCGATGAGGACTGCTGCGTTGGTGTCGAAGCGGATGACGGAGCCATCCGGACGACGGATATCCTTGGCGGTGCGAACGACAACCGCCTTCATCACGTCACCCTTCTTCACACGGCCGCGCGGGATCGCTTCCTTGATCGAAACGACGATGACGTCGCCGATCGAGGCATACTTGCGCTTCGAGCCGCCCAGCACCTTGATGCACATGACACGACGTGCGCCGGAATTATCCGCGACGTCGAGGTTTGTTTGCATCTGAATCATATCAGGTCGCCTTCTTGGTTTACCGGAATGGTTGGGCTAGCCCCCTACTCCGGCTTATGAAAATTTTCGCCGGCCGAGCTGCCATGACGGCAGCACAGACGCGGCAATAGCTGAATAGCGCGGGATCGATCGTGCCAGGGTGGTTTCCCGAACGGGACCTTCCGTGCGCTCAAAGCAAAAGAACGCCCGGCATTCGAGCGTTCTGACGCTGCTTCATACAGATATTTCGGCGAGACGCAAGGCCTCGCGCAAAATTCTGTTACTTGCCCTGGGCGGAAATCACCGTCCAGCGCTTGTCCTTGGAAATCGGCGCGCATTCCTCGATGGATACGGTATCGCCGATCTTGTACTGGTTGTTCTCGTCGTGGGCCTTGTACTTCTTGGAACGACGAACGGTCTTCTGGAGCAGCGGGTGAGCGAAACGACGCTCGACACGAACCACTACCGTCTTCTCGTTCTTGTCGCCAACGACGACGCCCTGCAGGATGCGCTTCGGCATATTTTTCTTCCTTTAGGCCTTAACTTCTGCCGCCTTCTGGCGGGCAATGGTTTTCACGCGGGCGATATCCTTACGGACTTCGTTGATGCGCGAGGACTTTTCGAGCTGGCCGGTTGCCTTCTGAAAGCGCAGGTTGAACTGCTCTTTCTTCAGCTTGGCAAGCTCGTCCTTGAGTTGGTCAGCGCTGAACGCGCGAACGTCTGAGGCTTTCATGAGCTCAATCCCTTACTCTGCAATGCGCTGAACGAAGCGCGTCTTGACCGAGAGCTTGGCAGAGCCGAGGCGAAGCGCCTCACGGGCGATTTCTTCGCTGACACCGTCGATCTCGAACATCATACGGCCGGGCTTGACCTTGCATGCCCAGTATTCAACGGAGCCCTTACCCTTACCCATACGGACTTCGGTCGGCTTTGCGGTTACCGGAACGTCCGGGAACACGCGGATCCATACACGGCCGGCGCGCTTCATATAACGCGTGATCGCGCGGCGGGCCGCTTCGATCTCGCGCGCGTTGACGCGGTTGGGTTCCTGTGCCTTCAGGCCGAATTCGCCGAATGCCAGGTCAGAACCGCCCTTGGCGACGCCCTTGATGCGGCCCTTGAACTGCTTGCGGTACTTGGTACGCTTTGGCTGCAACATTTTCTTATTCTCCGAACTTCTCTGCCACGCGCGCTATCAAGCGTTGTCGCGGCGACGGTCTCTGTCGCGGTCACGATCACGGCTTGCCGGACCCTGGGCGTCACCTTCCATCGCACGGCGCTCGGAAGCCATCGGATCATGCTCAAGGATTTCGCCCTTGAAGATCCAGACCTTGATGCCGCAGATGCCGAATGCGGTTTCTGCTTCAGCCGTGCCGTAGTCGATGTCGGCGCGCAGCGTGTGCAACGGCACACGACCTTCGCGGTACCATTCCGTACGGGCGATTTCAGCACCGCCGAGACGGCCGGCGCAGGTGATCTTGATGCCTTCGGCGCCAAGACGCATCGCCGACTGAACGGCGCGCTTCATGGCGCGGCGGAAAGCCACGCGACGCTCGAGCTGCTGGGCGATCGACTGAGCGACCAGCGTCGCATCGACTTCGGGCTTGCGCACTTCGACGATGTTGAGGTGCGTTTCCGAATTCGTCATCTCCGACAGCTTCTTGCGGAGCTTGTCGATGTCTGCGCCCTTGCGGCCGATGATCAGGCCCGGACGTGCCGAGTGGATCGTGACGCGGCACTTCTTGTGCGGACGCTCGATGACCACCTTGGAGATCCCGGCCTGCTTCAGTTCGCTCATGACGAACTTGCGCATCTTCAGGTCTTCGTGCAGCAGCTGGCCGTACTCGGCATTGTCCGCAAACCAGCGGCTATCCCAGGTACGGTTGATGCCGAGGCGGAAACCGATTGGATTGATTTTCTGACCCATTATGCGGCCTCCTCTGCTGCCTGCACTTCACGAACGACGATCGTCAGGTGCGCGAAGGGCTTTTCAATGCGCGACGCACGACCGCGGCCACGAGCGTGGAAACGCTTCATGACGATCGACTTGCCCACATAGGCCTCGGCGACAACCAGCGAGTCGACGTCGAGATCGTGGTTGTTCTCGGCGTTGGCGATCGCAGATTCGAGCGTCTTCTTGACGGCGCCTGCGATGCGCTTGCGGGAGAACTCCAGCTCAGCGAGTGCGCGCTCGACCTTCTTGCCGCGGATAGCCGCAGCAACCAGGTTGAGCTTCTGGGGGCTGACGCGGAGCGTGCGGGCGACTGCTTGCGCCTCGTTGTCCTTCAGCCGGCGTTCGGCTTTTGCCTTGCCCATTGTTACTTCCTCTTCGCCTTCTTGTCCGCGCCGTGACCGTAGTAGGTGCGGGTCGGAGAGAATTCACCGAATTTGTGGCCGACCATGTCTTCATTGACGCTGACCGGGATATGCTTGCTGCCGTTGTAGACGCCGAAGGTGAGACCGACGAACTGCGGCAGGATCGTGGAGCGACGGCTCCAGATCTTGATCACTTCACTGCGACCGCCTTCACGAACCTTCTCAGCCTTCTTGAGAAGATAGCCGTCAACGAACGGACCTTTCCATACTGAACGAGCCATTGGAGACTTCCTCTCTTACTTCTTACGCTGATGACGCGAGCGCATGATCATCTTGTCGGTCGACTTGTTCGACCGGGTGCGCTTGCCCTTGGTCGGCTTGCCCCACGGTGTCACCGGATGGCGACCACCGGAAGTGCGGCCTTCACCACCGCCGTGCGGATGGTCGACCGGGTTCATGACAACACCGCGGTTATGCGGACGCTTGCCGCGCCAAACGGTACGACCGGCCTTGCCGTCGTTGATGTTGGCGTGGTCAGGGTTGGAGACGGCGCCGATCGAAGCAAGGCAGGAGCCATGAACGAGACGCTGTTCACCGGAGTTCAGGCGAAGGATCGCCATGCCCTGGTCGCGGCCGACGAGCTGTGCGTAGCCACCGGCGGAGCGAGCGATCTGACCACCCTTGCCCGGCTTCATTTCCACGTTGTGGATGATGGAGCCGACCGGGATGAACTGCAGCGGCATAGTGTTGCCGGGCTTGACGTCGACAGCCTTCTCGGAAGCGATAACCTTGTCACCGGCAGCCAGGCGCTGAGGAGCGAGGATATAAGCCTTTTCGCCGTCAGCATAGTTCACCAGCGCGATGAAAGCCGTGCGGTTCGGATCGTATTCGATACGCTCGACCGTGCCTTCGATGTCGAACTTGCGACGCTTGAAGTCGATCAGACGATAGGTGCGCTTGTGACCGCCGCCGATGAAGCGGGCGGTGATGCGACCGAGGTTGTTACGACCGCCGCTCTTGGTCAGACCTTCCGTCAACGCCTTGACCGGCTTGCCCTTGTAGAGGGCCGAGCGGTCGACGATGACCAGCTGGCGCTGGCTCGGGGTGATCGGATTGAATGTTTTCAATGCCATTTTCTTATACCTCAGAGACCGGTGGAGACGTCGATCGTCTGGCCTTCAGCCAGCGTCACAACAGCCTTCTTCACGTCCTTCTGCTTGCCGACGAAACCGCGGAACCGCTTGGTCTTGCCCTTGCGCAGCAGAGTGTTGACAGCCGTGACCTTGACGCCGAACAGCGCCTCGACCGCAGCCTTGATTTCCGGCTTCGTCGCCTGCTTGGCGACATTGAAAACAACCTGGTTGTTTTCGGATACCAGCGTGGATTTTTCGGTGATCGCCGGAGAGACGATCACATCGTAGTGGCGAAGATCGGTCACTTGAATCGCTCCTCTAGCGCTTCAACCGCAGCCTTGGAAAGCACGAGCTTGCCGCGGCGCACGATGTCGTAAACGTTGATGCCCTGGATCGGCAGAACATCGATGTTCGGGATGTTCTGAGCTGCGAGCTTGAAGTTGCCGTCAAGCTCTGCGCCGCCGATGAAGAGGGCGTTGGTCAGGCCGAGCGTCTCGAAAACGGACGCGAGAGCCTTGGTCTTGGCTTCGGTGGCAACCAGGTTGTCGATGACGATGACGTCATCGGCCTTGATCTTGGCCGAAAGGGCGTGGCGAAGGCCGAGTGCACGAACCTTCTTCGGAAGATCGTGCTCGTGGCTGCGGACGACCGGGCCGTGGGCCTTGCCGCCGCCGCGGAACTGCGGAGCGCGAGCCGAATGGTGGCGGGCGCGGCCCGTACCCTTCTGCTTGTACATCTTGGCGCCGGTGCGCGAAACTTCAGCGCGGCCCTTAGCCTTGTGCGTGCCCTGCTGCTTCTTGGCAAGCTGCCAGCGAATGACGCGGGCGAGAATGTCTTCACGGGGCTCGAGGCCGAAAATCGCGTCCGAAAGGGAAACCTTCCCGGCGTCTTTTCCCTCGAGGGTCTTGACGTTGAATTCCATTGATCTGGCTCCCTTACTTCGCGGCCGACTTGACGGCGTCGCGCACGATGATCCAAGCACCCTTGGAACCAGGAACAGCACCCTTGATCAGGATCAGACCACGATCTTCGTCGGTCGAAACCACTTCCAGGTTCTGCGTCGTGACGCGCGTCTGGCCCATGTGACCAGCCATCTTCTTGTTCTTGAAAACCTTGCCCGGATCCTGACGCGAGCCGGTCGAACCGTGCGAGCGGTGAGACACCGACACACCGTGCGTGGCACGCAGACCGCCGAAACCGTGACGCTTCATGGCGCCGGCAAAACCCTTACCGATCGTCGTGCCCGTCACGTCGACGAGCTGACCGGCTGCAAAGTGACCCGCCTTGATCTCAGTGCCGATCTCGAGCAGCTGATCTTCCGACACGCGGAATTCAGTGAGCTTGGCCTTCGGCTCGACGTTGGCAATGGCAAAGTTGCCACGCATCGCCTTCGACGTGTTCTTCACCTTCGCCTGGCCGGCACCGAGCTGAACTGCGGTATAGCCATTCTTTTCGACAGTGCGCGTGGCTACGACCTGGCAGCCTTCCATACGCAGTACCGTTACCGGGACATGCTCGCCGGCGTCGTTATAGACGCGGGTCATTCCCACCTTCTGTGCAATCACACCTGAACGCATCGGTTCAATCCTTCTCACTCAGCCCGAAGACCCGAGGTCTCAGAGCTTGATCTCAACATCGACACCGGCGGCGAGATCGAGCTTCATCAGCGCGTCTACCGTCTGCGGGGTCGGGTCAACGATATCGAGAAGGCGCTTATGCGTGCGCATCTCGAACTGTTCGCGGCTCTTCTTGTCGATGTGCGGGGACCGGTTGACCGTAAACTTCTCGATGCGGGTCGGAAGCGGAACGGGGCCCCGGACGCTTGCACCGGTGCGCTTAGCCGTCGATACGATCTCGCGCGTGGAGGCATCGAGAATCCGGTGATCGAACGCCTTCAGGCGGATGCGGATATTCTGGCCGTTCATTCGACTTTATCCTTGTGTCTGTTATCCGCGTGTCACCACTTAGGGACACGACTTACCTTCAGTTACGTTAGCGGGCCACCGGTTTCAAAGATCGAGAGGGACACCGAGATCGGCGTCCCTATCCTTTCCTTGGGCCTGGTGGCCCAGCCGCTAATTACTCGACGATCGACGCGACGATACCGGCGCCGACGGTGCGGCCGCCTTCGCGGATCGCGAAGCGCAGCTTTTCTTCCATCGCGATCGGAACGATCAGCTCGACGGCAACCGTGACGTTGTCGCCCGGCATCACCATCTCCGTGCCTTCCGGCAGCGTCACAATGCCCGTCACGTCGGTCGTGCGGAAGTAGAACTGCGGACGGTAGTTGGTGAAGAACGGCGTATGACGGCCACCCTCTTCCTTCGTCAGGATGTAGGCTTCTGCCATGAACTTCTTGTGCGGCTTGACAGAACCGGGCTTCGCCAGGATCTGGCCACGCTCGACGCCGTCACGGTTCACACCGCGGATCAGCGCACCGATGTTGTCGCCGGCCTGGCCCTGATCGAGCAGCTTGCGGAACATT
>NZ_JALBGX010000094.1:0-25572 GCF_023006465.1 Rhizobium sp. PRIMUS64
CGCCCGTCCGGCGCGGCGTCGTGGTGGTGACCCCTCGCCGCTACTGGCGTCCGGGTACCGCCATCGCCGCAGGCGCCGCCATCGGCTTCGTCGCCGGAGCTGCCGCCGTTTCATTGGCAGGTACGCCGCCTCAGTCCGGTCAGTGCTGGTACTACACCTCACCCGACAAGACGACGGGCTTCTGGGACGTATGCCCGCGCTGAGTGGCTCGCAGAAGGCTCGCGAGTCGGCATCACGGCCACTATCATCGCCTCCGGCAAAGTCGTCTCGATCGCCAGCGCGATACTCGTCACCGGTCTGATCCGCCGCCCACTAAATCAAACAGAGCATGACGTCGTCCGAAAACAGCACACTCCTTTCGGTATTATGCTCCGCTCCGCAGATCTCCTTGCACGGAAAGCCAGGAGGCCCACGAGGATGACCGACCCTATAGTGGCCTCCAACGGGACTAGCGGGCGCACCGCCATCATTCAATATCTCTGATGTTATCCATAAGTTCTATTCGTTTGAATGATGAGTTCCCAAGGCCCATATTGTGATTATGGACATGGACGAACCTCCCATTGACGACCATGCCCCTGACCCTAGAAAGGAACCGGAAAATGACCACGCTCACCTATCGCGGTGGTGGTAAGTCCCTCACCTCCGGCCAAGGCCGCTTCGATCTGGCACATTATGCCCGCAAGCTCACCCTCGCCTGGACACGCTGGCAGACGGCTCGTGAAATCGAAGCCATGCCCTTCGACATCCGCAAGGACATCGGCTGGCCGAGCACGGACGACAGCAAACACCGGACCATGTAATGAATGCGACATTCCACCCAAGATAAGGGCGGCGTCTGCTTTGCGCAACGCCGCCTTTTTCGTGGCCTGACCGTCCATTCCCAAGCCCTTTTCAGTCTTGAATTTCAGTCGCCTATCAGCCCGTCATCAGCCCTATCCGCAGCCATTCCGGCAGTTTGATCGGCCAAATCGTGGCCGATGTCGCATATTTGCTCTTCCCGGCCGCATTTTTCCATGCCAGTGTCGCTTTCAGGACATCGGCGCGACGCATTCCGCGCAACGAATGTGTCATCGTCCCTCGAGCATGGATTTCGCTATGAACAGGATGCAGATCAAGAAGCGTTCGCTGGTCTTCTTTATGGTACCGCAATTCACCATGCTGCCCTTTTCGGCGGCCGTGGACACCTTGCGCATCGCCAATCGCATGCTCGGTTATCAGGCCTATACCTGGCGACTGACCTCCGTCGATGGGGAAAAAGTCTATTCCTCCTGCGGCATCGGCGTCGAGGCCAATTCCTCGCTTGCCGAGGAGCGCCGCCATCTCGGCGGCGAAAACCGGCCGGGCATGGTGCTCGTCTGTTCCGGCATCGATGTCGAGCAGTTCAACAACAAATCGGTCAATGCCTGGCTGCGTGAATGCTACAATCGCGGCGTTGCCGTCGGCAGCCTCTGTACGGGCGCGCACGTGCTTGCTCAGGCCGGCCTCCTGAACGGCAAGCGCTGCGCCATCCACTGGGAAAACCTCCCGGGCTTTTCGGAAGCCTTCCCGCAGGCGGAGGTCTATGCCGATCTCTACGAGATCGACGGCAATCTCTATACCTGCGCCGGCGGCACCGCCTCGCTCGACATGATGCTGAACCTCGTCGGCGAGGATTTCGGCGAAAGCCTTGTCAACCGCATCTGCGAGCAGCACCTAACCGACCGCGTGCGCAACCCGCATGACCGCCAGCGTCTGCCGCTGCGCGCCCGCCTCGGCGTGCAGAACGCCAAGGTGCTGTCGATCATCGAGTTGATGGAAGGCAATCTCGCCGAGCCGCTGTCGCTGATCGAGATCGCCGACGGCGCCGGTCTCTCCCGTCGCCAGATCGAACGGCTGTTCCGCCAGGAGATGGGCCGTTCGCCGGCCCGCTACTATCTGGAAATCCGCCTCGACCGTGCGCGCCACCTCCTGGTGCAGTCCTCGATGCCCGTCGTCGAGGTCGCCGTCGCCTGCGGTTTCGTCTCGGCCTCGCACTTCTCCAAGTGTTATCGCGAACTCTACCATCGCTCACCGCAGCAGGAGCGCGCTGAGCGCAAGATGACCATGGCGACCGCACGCCAGGCCGTCGCCGCCTGAGACAATAAAAGACGGTCGCCGCTTGAGATGATAAGACGGCCATCTGCCGCCTGATATGAAAGGCGGCGGCTTGGCTCTGCCCTTCGGATGGCGCTATTGCGCCGCCTCTTCCGTCATCCTGGCGTCGGAATAGACCTGGTTGCGGCCCCGGTGTTTGGCCATGTAGAGAAACTGGTCGGCGGCGTTGAGGTAATTCTCGAAGGTCTCGTAACCGCCGATCTCGGCGATGCCGATCGAAATCGTAACGCCGAGTTCCTCGTCGTCGGCCGTGACCTTCAGCCGCGAAATATCCGAGCGGATCTCGTCGCAGAGCTTGGTCGCGGCAGCGGAATCCATCTGCGGGAAGAGGATGGCGAATTCCTCGCCCCCGAGGCGCGAAAGAAGATTGTCGCTGCCCTCGAAGATCGTAAACAGCCTGTTTGCGACAGCCTTCAGCACCTTGTCGCCGATCTCGTGGCCATAGGTGTCGTTCAGCCGCTTGAAATGGTCGATATCGAGAATGGCGACGGAGCTCGGTACCTTCAGCCGCAGGCACTCGTTCACCAGCTTCGGGCCGTTGTCGTAGAAATAGCGGCGGTTATAGAGGCCGGTCAGGTAGTCGCAGGCCGCCGCCGCCCTCAGCTGCCGCATCTGCGCCAGCGTTTCGGCATTGTTGGCGATGCGGCATTGCAGCTCCTCGGCAACGAAGGGCCGGTAAACGAAATCGCTGGCGCCGGCCTTGAGAAAACTCGCCGAAAGCATGCGGTCGTTGGAGGAGGAAACGCCGATGACACGCAGCCTGTCCGAGCCGAAGCGATGGCGAATGCGCCGCGTCAGCTCGTAGCCGCTCATATCGGGCATATGGTGGTCGGTGACGACGAGCTCGATATCGCTGTAGGCCTCGAGCGCCGCCAGCGCCTCGAGCCCCGAATTTGCCTCGACGACGAGATATTGCTGTGCCTTGAGCAGGTCGACGAGCACCTGGCGCGCCGAGACGACATCGTCGACGACGAGCACCCGCGTCTTGCGGTTGGAGATCGCCCGCCGGACGGTGGCGACCAGATTGTCGAGCGCGAATTCATTGTCCTTCAGCACGTAATCGATGACATTGCGCTCCATGATCTTGTTGCGCGTGTTGAGATCGAATGTCGCCGTGAAGACGATTGCCGGGATATCGTGCTCGATCGTGCAGTCGAGCGCTTCACCATAGGGCGAATCCGGCAGGTTGAGGTCGACGACGGCCATGGTGTAGCCGTGACCGTCGTCAGCAAGTTCCTTGCGAAGAGCTTTCAGCGACGGGCAGGATTTGACGGCAAGGCCGAGCTCCGTCTGGAATCGGTGACAGAGCACGGCGGAAAACATCCGGGAATCTTCAACCAGAAGTATCTTGAGCCCGCCGGAGCGCAGCCCGATACCATCCCGCTGGAAATCCGCTTGAAAAGCCACAGCTCCTACTCCCCGATGCGTCCGATGGGCTCGACTCGGCCCTCTCCCCGGCGGGGACGATAACCGAGAGGCCTGTGCGCGTGAAGGGGACAAATAATAGCGACATTACCTGTAATTGCAGAAATTCGACGACTGTCCCCGAGCGTGATATCCGCTCCCCTGGCGATACCGATACGGGAAGAGCCGTCAGGCAACCGCCCGCTCCTTACGCATCGATTGAATCTGCAGCAGCGTATCGAGGTTCTGGTTGACGCGGCAATAGAACTCCTCGTCAATGAAGGGACGCAGCATGAAATCATTGCCGCCGGCCTTCAGGAATCGCGCCGAAAGCAGCCGGTTCGAGGAGGAGGAAACACCGATGATGCGCAGCTCGTGCGAGCCGATGCTCGCGCGGATGCGCCGCGTCAGTTCGAAGCCGTCTATGTCGGGCATGTTGTAGTCGGTGATCATCAGGCCGATATCGCGGTTGGCCTTCAGGATCTCCAGCGCCTTGCCGCCGCTCTCGGCGACGCTGACACGAAAATTGTAGCGCTTCAGCCGGCTCGACAGCAGGGCGCGCGCGGTCGCACTATCATCGACGATCAGCACGTGGTGGCGGTGATTGGTGAGGAAGCGGCAGATCGATTCCGCCAGCAGGTCGACGGCAAAGATATTGTCCTTGAGGATATAGTCCACGATATCCTTGGCCATCAGCTTGTCGCGCATGCTTTCATGGAAGGTGCCGGTAAAGACGATTGTGGGTATGGAGAGATCGACCAGATATTCGAGCGCTTCGCCGTTTTCGGCGCCGGGCAGATTGATGTTCGAGATCGCCAGCGTGATCGGATCGGAAGACTTGTCGTAGGAAACCTGCAGATCCTCGAAGCTGCGGCAAATCTCGACCTCGATGTCGAACAGCTCCTTGAGGCGTTTGCTGATCATCGAGGTGAATACGTTGGAATCTTCCGCGACAATAATACGCGCACCAGCAAACATTTCCCCGGAATATTGCATCCCCGAAATACCTAGAAACGCCATAGCAAACCTTTGATGTAAAATCTGTCCCCGGATCAAACTGATACATCAATTGATTTGAATAATTATTAATCGGCGCGCCCAGTTCTAAACGAAGAGGCGGCTCAATGGCGCCGCCTCCGATTTCTTTGCGGATATGATTAAGAAATCAGGCGCGAAGCGCCGCATTCCAGGCATCGAACGGGCTTTCGCCGACAACCGTCGCATTATAGGTCGAACCGAGGATTTTGATCTTCAGCTTCGTGCCTCCGCTGGCATAGTCCGGCCGCGGCATCGCAAGCGCCAGCGCCTGACGCGACCACGTCGGATTTAGACGATTTCGCGTGGGCCTGTCCGGATGGCACTGCTCAGCCGAAGCGATTATAAACGAGCCATCGACCCGATCCGCCGACAGGTTCGCCCCATGATCCAATCCGACCCGGTGATCGAATGGCTTCTCGACTCCGATCCGTCGATCCGGTGGCAGGTGATGCGCGACCTGCTCGATGCCCCAGATAGGGAATGGATGGCCGAGCGGGCCAAAGTCGAGACCGAGGGTTGGGGCGCCAGGCTGCTCTCCTGCCAGGACGAGGACGGGCAGTGGGCGGGCGGCGCCTTCTTGCCCGCCGGTTTCGACGCTCGCGAGTGGAAGGAGCGTGGCCAGCCGCGGACGGCCACGACTTTCTCGCTGTCGCAATTGAGGGAGTTCGGTCTCGATCCCGCCTGCGGGTGCGCCAGGCGCACCGTCGAATTGATCGGCGCCAACGCCCGTTGGGAAGAAGGCGGCCAGCCCTACTGGGAAGGCGAAGTCGAGGAGTGCATCAACGGCCGCACCATTGCCGATGGCGCCTATTTCGGGATTGACGTCTCGCCCATCGTCGACAGGCTGGCCGGCGAGCGTCTCGACGACGGCGGCTGGAACTGCGAGCGGATCAATGGCTCTGTCCGCTCATCTTTCGCCAGCACCATCAACGTGCTGGAAGGCTTGCTGGAATACGAGAGGTCGACCGGCGGCACGCATCGGTCTCAAGAGGCGCGCAGGACGGGCGAGGAGTTTCTACTGGCCCGCAACCTCTTCCGCCGCCTCGGCACCGGCGAGCCGGCCGACGAGCGCTTCCTGCACTTCCTGCACCCGAACCGCTGGCGCTACGACATTCTGCGTGCGCTCGACTATTTCCGCTCCAGCGCGATCCTGACCGGCAATAATCCCGATCCGCGTCTCGGCGAGGCGATCGAGCACCTGCGTTCCAGACGCCTTCAGGACGGCAGCTGGCAGCTGGACGGGAGCCCTGCAGGTCGGGTGTGGTTCGAGATCGACGACGGGCAAGGCAAGCCGTCGCGATGGGTGACGCTCCGGGCTATGCGGGTGCTGAGATGGTGGAATGCCCAGCCCTCAATCAATGCCTGACGGCAAACCCAGCGCGCGCAGGAAATGCGCCTCGATCGCACGCAGCAATTCGGCACGGGCCGAGGGCGTCTCGCCGATGCCGGGCTGATTGACCACGCCGTGCAGGGCATTGAACAGAAAGACCGCCGTGAAGCCGGGATCGTCGATCGACCAGGCATTCTCGCCAGCGCCAGCGGCAAGCATTTCATTCAGATGGTCGATCAGGATGTTGCGCGAAAGCCCTTCCCGTGTCGCGGGGGGGGCTGCCACGAAGGCGAGATGATGCAGCCCGGCCGCGTCGAGATAGCCGGTGGCGCACGCCATGGACCAGGCCGCCAGTCTCCCGCGCCAATCCTCTTGTCTCCGTCCTTCGACCGCCGCGACGATGCCATCCAGCACGCCCTGCACGAAACGGGCGCGCAGCGCCTGGAGAACATCGGCCTTCGAGGAAAAGTGCAGATAGAAGGTGCCCTTGGCGACCCCCGCCCCCGTCGTGATCTCCTCGATCGTGGTCAGCTCCACGCCCTTTTCCAGAAACAGCCGCTCGGCTGCGGTCATCAGCTCGTCGCGTCGCTCCTCGGGAGGCTTGGTTCTCGGTTTAGAAACAGGATCGGCCGGCATCGACACGCTGCTCCACTCTCATTGACGGCGCGTGGGGTCGGTCCTGTGCAGGTAGCCGGTAAAAACGTCGCGCATGGCGGTGCTCTCGATTTCTGGCAGCAGGCGACCGACCTCACCGCGATGATAACCGGCATGCGTCACCACATGGGCCAGCATCTCTTCGCGGGACATGCGCCCGCGCCCACCATCGGTGAAGGTGAAGTCTATGACTTCCTCCATTTCCGGAAGCGTTATACGCGAGGTATAGTCGATATACCAACGGTCGGTTTCCCGGATATCGGACGACAGCTGCGCCACCGGCGGCGCTTCGCTGCTCCAGCTCGCCGCGTAGGAATGATTGAGCCGCTGAAGATTGGCGACGAAAATACGATCGACGAGATGGGCGTGATTGAGCACACGAAGGGCTGAGCGAAAGTCGTCAGATCGCGCCTCAGCCCCGAGCGCATTCAAGGCATCGAGAAGCTCATCGTCAACGCTGGCTTTGTATCGGAACAGAGAGTTCAACAGGGTCTGCGCGCTCATTGCGATCTCCGGGTGTGAAACGGGCGGCGCCGGCATCAAACCGACAACCTCCATTTATATGACTGACTGGCGGTCAGTCAATACGATCCAGGCTGCCCTGCCGCACAATCACGTGTCCCTTACGCGCAGCAGCCGCGCGTTGCCGTTCGCGGCCCACAGCAGGCCGCCGCCTTGCTGTTTTCCTCTGCCAGCCAGCGGTCGCGCGGCTTGCAGCTTGCCGGCCGTGGCGAAAGCGAAATACGGACGGTTCCAGCGCTGAGAACCGGCATCGCCGCACAATAGAGTTGCATCGGGCGCACGCCATCGCTGACTTCGAAGGTCAGCTTCGCCGAACCATCCAGCTGCACGTGGTCGGTAACCTTGCGGATGATCGCCTGGAACTTGCCGGCCGGCATGTGTGTGCGGTCGCCCTCTTCGATGTCCCAGAGCTGGATGAAGATCTCCGTCCAGGCCTCAGGATTGGCGCCGCAATCGAGGGCCGAGAATTGGCCCGCTTTGACCTCGGTGATATGATAACCAGGCTTCACCGGCCGGCCGTCGTAATAGAAAACCAGCGGCGCGTCCCTTTCGCCGTCGAGCGTATTGAGCAGCAGGCCAAGGCTGATGTCGTCCTCTTGAATTTTTCCGTTGTCGATCGCGTTCATATCAGCTAATCCTCATTTCAATAATTCAAGGATCATTGAAATATGGATCAACGTCAAGCCCTCGTCGCATTCGGTGCTCTCTCGCAAGAGACTCGCCTGCACATCGTCCGCATGCTCGTGGTCTCTGGCCCCAATGGCATGGCGGCAGGTGCAATCGCGGAGAAGGCGGAGGTCTCGCCGTCCAATATTTCCTTCCACCTGAAGGAGCTCGAACGCTCAGGCCTGATTACGCAACAACGCGAATCCCGCTCGATCATCTACACCGCCAATTACGAGGCGCTGGGCGGCCTGATCCGCTTCCTGATGGAGGATTGCTGCAGCGGAAACCCTCAGATCTGCGCGCCGGCTGCCGCCGTCGCCGCCTGCTGTGCACCTGCGACGAAAGAGGAATTGCAATGACCGCAGACCGCATTGGCGATGCGCCGTTCCGCGGCACGACGAGGATGGGCTGATGACGGGCTTCGATCTACCACGCCGGCTCGTCGCCGAGGGTCTCGGCACCGCCATGCTGGTCGCGACAGTTGTCGGTTCGGGTATCATGGCGACATCGCTGACGGAGGACGTAGGACTTGTTCTGCTCAGCAACACGCTCGCGACCGGCGCCATCCTGGTGGTGCTGGTCACTGTGCTCGGACAGATCTCCGGCGCCCACTTCAACCCGGCGGTCTCGCTGATCTTTGCGATGTCGGGCTCGCTGGCAAAACGCGATCTCGCCGGATATATCGCTGCGCAAATCTTCGGCGGCATCGTCGGGACCGTCGCCGCCCATCTGATGTTTGCCCTGCCGCTTCTGGAAATGTCGAGCAAGATACGCACCGGCGGCGCGCAATGGTTTTCGGAAGGCGTTGCCACTTTCGGCCTGGTCGCGGTCATCCTCGCCGGCATCAAGTTCGAGCAGAAGGCGGTGCCGTGGCTGGTCGGGCTCTATATCACCGCCGCATACTGGTTCACCGCCTCGACCTCGTTCGCCAATCCGGCCGTCGCCTTGGCCCGCTCGCTGACCGATACCTTCTCCGGCATTCGCCCGGTCGATCTTCCCGGCTTCTGGATCGCCGAAATAACAGGCGCGGTCGCAGCCCTTTTCCTGTTCACCTGGCTGCTGCAGCCAGGTGCTTCATCAACCCTGTCGTCAGAGGCAAAACTATGAACGTCACCATCTATCACAACCCTGCTTGCGGCACCTCCCGCAACACGCTGGCGATGATCCGCAATGCCGGCATCGAACCTGATATCATCGAATATCTGCAAAACCCGCCGTCACGTCATGAGCTGGGCAAGATGATTGCCGATGCCGGCCTGACAGTGCGCGATGCCATTCGCCAGAAGGATACACCCTACGCCGAACTCGGCCTCGACAATCCCGATCTAACCGACGATCAGCTTCTCGACGCGATGCTGAAAGATCCGATCCTGATCAACCGGCCTTTCGTCGTCACCCCTCTCGGTACGCGCCTGTCGCGACCGTCGGAACTTGTCCTCGAAATCCTGCCGGAAACGCACAACGGCGCCTTCACCAAGGAAGATGGCGAGAAGGTGCTCGATGCCGAGGGCAAGCGCATTGTCTGATCTGCCTGCCGTATCGCCGATGCATCTGCGTCAACCCGATATGGACGCACTCAGGCCGGCTTTCTCGACGCACAAGCCCCGCATCCTGATCCTTTATGGCTCCTTGCGAGCGGTGTCCTATAGCCGCCTCCTCGCACAGGAGGCGGCACGGCTGCTCGAATATTTCGGCTGTGAAGTGCGTATCTTCAATCCGGAAGATCTGCCGTTGCCCGACGCCGAGCCGGCGAGCCACCCAAAAGTTCAGGAACTGCGCGAATTGTCGGCATGGTCGGAAGGCCAGGTATGGATCAGCCCTGAACGTCATGGAGCAATGAGCGGTATCATGAAAGCGCAGATCGACTGGATCCCCCTGTCGGTCGGCTCGGTCCGGCCGACACAGGGTAAAACGCTGGCAGTGATGCAGGTCTCCGGCGGTTCCCAGTCCTTCAATGCAGTAGGCCAGCTTCGCATCCTTGGTCGCTGGATGCGGATGATCACAATTCCCAATCAGTCATCAGTCGCCAGGGCTTTTCAGGAATTCGACGCCGACGGCCGCATGAAACCCTCATCCTATTACGACCGCGTCGTCGACGTCTGCGAGGAACTGGTGAAGTTCACGCTGCTGACCCGTGATGCCTCGAACTATCTGACCGACCGCTACAGCGAGCGGAAAGAAGAAGCCGAAAAGCTCGAACAGCGCGTGAGCCTCAGATCCCTATGACAATCAGCACCGAACGACCGCCGGTAGCGGCCATTGTTGCACTCGGGCTTACACAGATCATCGGTTATGGATCGCTCTATTACAGCTTCAGCATCCTCGCCCCTGACATGGCCCGTGATCTCAACTGGTCATCGGAATGGATCTTCGCTGCGCTCTCCCTAGCCCTTCTGATCGGCGGCCTGGCCGCACCTCTAATGGGCACATGGATGGATCGCTTCGGCGCAGGCAGGATCATGACATCGGGCTCGGCGATTGCCGCCGCTGCCCTCGTCGTCTGCGCCTTCGCGCCGGGAAAGGTCGCTTTCGTCGCGGCATTGATCGGCATCGAGATCGCCTCAAACCTGGTGCAATATGGCGCCGCCTTCGCCCTGCTCGTGCAGATCAGGCCGCGCGTCGCCCAGCGCAGTATCACCTACCTGACGCTGATCGCCGGCTTCGCCTCGACCATCTTTTGGCCGATCACCACGGCGCTGCACGCGCATCTCTCATGGCAGAATGTCTATCTGATCTTCGCCGCGCTTCATCTCGCCGTCTGCCTTCCCATTCATGCCTGGCTCTCCCGTGGCGTCAGCGAGACCAGGAGACGGACCGGAGAGGAGACCGCCAAACGCGTCGAGCCGAGCCTTCAGCCGTCGGTGCGCCGGCCGGCCTTTATCCTGATGGTAACGGGCTTTGCTTTGGAAAGCTTCGTGAACTCGGCACTTCTGGTTCACATGGTGCCTGTCATGTCTGCACTCGGCCTCGGCACCATGGCAGTGGTGGTCGGAACGCTCTTCGGCCCGTCACAGGTGTTGAGCCGCCTCATCAATATGGTCTTTGGTGAGAGCTTGTCGCAAGTGATGCTGGCGATCATCTGCGCCATCCTGCTGCCGGCGGCCCTTGTCATCCTCGTCGCCACCGCACCCTCGGTGCCCGGCGCGCTGGCCTTCGCCGTCGTCTTCGGCCTCGGCTCCGGCCTTAACAGCATCGTCTACGGAACCTTACCGCTCGCGCTCTTCGGAAGCGATGGCTACGGCCGGCGGCAAGGACAAATCATGTCGGCCCGTCTCGTCGTCTCCTCGATGGCGCCGTTCGCACTCGCCTTCCTGATGGGCAATCTCGGCGTATCATGGTCACTGTCGATCGCAGCATTGCTCAGCACCATCGCCGTCGCCGCATTCTCCGCCATTATGCGGCTGGCGCGCCCGGTTGCCCGGTTGGAAACTGCTCCCAACTCCGGAGAAGCCTGAGCGCATTAATCAGTGCAGCCGCTACTTGACGACGGCCGAGCCCTTGACGATGTCGATCGTCTCGCCGCCGTCAAGCCCAATGCGGTCGCCGTCGGGCGTCGTCATGAAGCAGCCGGAAGGGCAGAGGCTTTCCGAAGCGCCGGCATCGACGACCACCTCGACGCGCTGGCCGCTCTCGGTGATGACGAGTACGACGGCGGCGGGATCGGTGTTGGTGATGGATGCCGCTTCAACCGCGGGCGCGGCAAGCAGCGGGACAAGCAAAACGGCGGCAAATCTTGCCATCATGTGCGGCGGCGCTGGCGCGCCCTCCCCTCGAACGATCGGTGCTGCCCCCGGCAGCGATCCCGATAGTGGAGATCATGCACATATAGCTGTGAATGATGGCTGAATGACCCGTTCAGCCTTTCCGATTGCCGTCTGCCGTCTTGCTGCGCAATTGCCGCACCGGCTGCTCTTCCTCCCCCATGAGCGTGTCCGCCGAGTTTTCCTGCTCGTTGGGTTGATCCTTGCCCGCATCGGTAAGCGCGGGACGAGCCTCCCGATGGATGGTAAGATCAGTCTGTGGCAGCGGGATCTCGATTCCCTCGGCCTTGAAGCGCTTAAGGATCTCGATCCTGAGATTGTTGCGCACCGCCATGCCGTCACCCATGTCGGCGAGGAAGAAACGCAGCTCGAAATCCAGCGAATATGGCCCGAAGCGCAGGAATTCGACATGCGGCTCCGGATTGCGCATGACGAGCGGTATCTTGGCCGTCAGTTCCAGTAGGATGTCCATCACCTGCTGCGGATCCGCGTTGTAGGCAACGGAAACCGGAATTTCCGAGCGACCGATCTTGTTGCGGTGTGTCCAGTTGCCGACGAGGCCGTTGATCAGCTCGGAATTCGGCACGATGATCGACTGCTTGCGGAACGTCTCGATCTCGGTGGCGCGCACCGAAATGCGTTTGACGATGCCTTCGGCCGTGCCGGAAACGACATGGTCCCCGACCTTGAACGGCCGCTCGACGAGCAGGATCAAGCCGGAGACGAAGTTAGAGACGATGTTCTGCAAGCCGAAACCGATACCGACAGAGAGCGCCGAGGCGACGAGCGCGAAGCTTGAGAGGTCGATGCCTGCGGCCGAAACGCCGATGATCGCCGCGATGCCGACGCCGAGATAGCCGATACCTGTCTTGACCGAATTGCGCACGCCGAGATCGACATGGCTTCGCGCCATCACATTGCCATCCAGCCAGCGCTGCAGCCAGCGCGTCAGCAGGTAGACGCCGGCAAACAGCAGGATACCGGTGCAGATGCCGAGCAGCGAGATGCTAATGCCACCGAGCCTGACCTCGGTGAACAGCCTATAGGCAAGCATCTGCAGGTCCTGCACATGGAAACCCCAGAGCAGCAGGATCAGGGGGATGCCGACGATAAGCGCCACGGCATAGATGGCAAGGCCGACGACCAGGCCAGCCTGGTCGATCGCCACAGGTCCCAACTTGAAACGGCGCGTCAGGAAGCGAGCGAAGAAGGTGTCACCGAAGCTTTCCTGCCTGGATATCGCCTTGCCGGAAAGCAGGCCGACATACATCGTGACGACGACCGCGCCGGTGATGATGAGCTGCGTGGCGACGAAGCGTGCCAGCCCCACATAACCAGTCAGCGCGGTGAGGATGAGGCCGGCGCCGACGACACGCAGGATGATCGCCATGCCGCGCGGCCAATGCCGGCCCGGTGCATCTGGATCGCCGTTCTTCGCCAGCATCGGTTTGCCGAACGAGACCGAAATCAGGATCAGGCCGATGATCAGCGCGGCAATCAGGCTCCTGACCACGGTCAGCACCAGCGGCGAGCTCATCGCCTCGCCGATCGTACCGAACAGATAATCGAGCGCGTTGACGACGGCCATCGCCAGCAAGCAATAACCGATCGAGCGCGCGCCGAGATTGGAAAGCCGAACGAGCCGCCAGCGCGGTTCATTCGGCGCGAAGATCGCATTGACGAAGCGGCCGACGAAATAGACGAGACCGATCGCCCCGAACAGAGCGCCGATGACGGGTGCGATGTCGGGTCGCAATACGTTGAAACCATTGAGGAAGAAGAACGACGTGACGAGTAGAACCGAGAGCGCCAGGGTGCGGATCAGCGTCGACCAGAAGGCAATCGACAGCCGGCCGATATAGGACGGGTTCTCGACTGCTTCGTCGCGACGGAGATACGAACCGAACAGCCGGTAACTGCCGGAAAGCAGGATGAGGGCCGAGGCGAGTGACAGGAAAATCGCGGCAAACAGCGGGAAACGCTTAAATTTCCAGACGAACGTGGCCCAACTTGACAGGGCCTGCAAGAATTCGCTGGCCTCATGCACGAAGGCACCGCCGGCGTCATCCAGCACCGAGACAGAGATCTCGGTGCGCCTGAGCAACGTGTCGGCAAACAGCCGCCGCCGCATTTCGGTGACCTCGTTGACGAGCTTCGTCACCGTGATCGACAGGTTTTCGGCGTCGCCCGTCACCGCATTGATCTGCGCGCGCTCGGCGGCGAGCGCGTTGCGCTCTTGGGTGACGATCTCGGCCTCCGGCGGTTGCCCGTCCTTCGGCGGATCGCCGATCTCGGCAAGCCGGTTCTTGATCTGGTCCAAACGCGGCCTCAGATTGACCGATATGGTGATGACGGCGCGGCTGAGCTCGTCGGCCTTGGTTGCAAGCCCGACCAGGGCATCGTCATTGTCGGCATTCTGCTTGACGCCGTCCTGAAGCGCCGTCAGCTGGACCTTCGCCTTGTCGATCTCCTTTGTCGCCTGGTCGAGCGGCGTATCGGCAAGCGGCGCCTGCGCGGCCGCCGGTGCCTGTGGCTCCTGCGCAAAGGCCGCAGCACCCTTGAAATGCGCGCCAGCGACCGCCAGCGTCAGCAGAAGAATGGTGCGAAGCAGGATAGGTCTCAGCCGCAAAAGCGCCTCCGGAAGGGTTGTCGTCGAGGTAGAATGCCAGCTTGTCATAGTAAAGAAAGGCGACAGAAAGGCGGAAGCTCCCTGGAAAGGCCTAGAAACCGGCGCCGGGCTTGGAAAGATAGTCGCGCTCCCCAGCCGTCGACTCCCGCCCAAGCATGGCATTGCGGTGCGGAAAACGGCCATAGGCAGCGATCACGTCGCGGTGGCGGATCGCATAATCGAGATATTCTTCATCGCCGAGGGCGGTAAACAACGCCACCGATCGTTCCTGTTCGCCAAGGTCTTCGGCATGTTCGAACGGCAAGTAGAAGAAGGTACGGCATGCGGCCTCCACCACCCGGTCGGCGCCGGATGCCAGCGCGAGTTTGGCTTCGCGAAGCGCCAGCCCGTCGGTCGCAACGGCAAGCGGCGTGCCGCGATAGATGTTGCGGGGAAATTGGTCGAGCACGATGACAGCCGCCAGCCGGCTCTCCGCATCCGCCCGCCATTCGGCGCCAACATCCGCGGCAAGGGCCAGATGAGTATCGCGAAAGACCGTGCTGATCTCTGCATCGAGGTCAGGCGTCGCGCGGAACCACAGCTCCCGGCCGCATCTGACGAACCAGAAATCATAGACTTCCTTCGGTGTGCGGATCGTCGCCATGTTCCTCCCCTAGCGTCATGTTTCTTGATGTATCGTCGGCAAGCTATTGTAATGATAGAAGAAACGGCGTTCCGCATGGCGACAAACTCAGCACTGAACGGGGAATACCCTACTTCCCCTCATGCAACGAGAACACCAGCGTCGCCTTGGTTCCGTCATGGCCGGGGTCATAGGCGAAATCCGATTTCAAGCTGGCGGCCATGGCCGTCAGAATGCGTGTACCAAGGCCGGTCCCCCGGGCCGGGCTCGACGGATCGAAACCGGCGCCGTCATCCTCGACGATGACGCGCAATGCCTCGTCCATCTGGTCGACGATGACGCGGATCTCGCCCGGCACGCTGTACGGATAGGCATATTTGAAGGCATTGGTGACGAGCTCGCTGACGATCAGCCCGAGCGTGATCACCTTGTCGGTCGCCAGGTTGACCGGCTGCGCGGTGAGCACGATCCGATGCGGCCGCTTGTCGTCGCGCATCGAGGCTTCGAGTTCGGTGAGCAGGCTGTTCAGATATTCGTCGACCTGCACCGAGCCGACCTGCCGGTTGGTGTAGAGCCTGCGGTGCACGCTGGCGATGGCGTTGATGCGCATCTGCGTTTCGTGCAGCGCATCGATCGCCACCTGGTCTTTGGTCATCGAGGATTGCATGCGGATCAGCGCGCCGACGAGGCCGAGGCTGTTGGCGATGCGGTGATTGACCTCGGCAAGCAGCATTTCGGCAAGGTCGCGCTGCTGGCGGATCACCTCCTGCGCCTGCGCCGTCTCGCGGCGAAAACGCGCCCGCTCCAGCACCTGTTCGAGCGCGGCCGCGAGCAGGTCGAAATAATCGGCTGAGATCCCCTTGAGCATGTAATCGTCGGCGCCGGCCTTCAGCGCCGCGACCGCGATGCTGGTATCGTCCGAACCCGTCGCATAGATCACTGGCGGATGATCCGGCATCGCCGTGATGCAGGGCAGAATGTCGAGGCCGGTCTCGCCGGCCAGGATATGATCGAGCACGACGGCGTCGATACCGCCTTCGCCGAGTCTCGCAAGGCCGGCAGCGCCGCTCTCGGCCCACTCGACCGAAAAGCCACACCGACGCAGGTTTTTCTGCATCAGTAGGGCAAGCCCCTCGTCGTCGTCGATATAGAGGATGTGGATCAGGGCATCCGCATCGCCGCTAGAATTGCTCATTCAGTCTCCCGGCGTTCTCTCGCAGCGACGACCGCCCGCAAGCGTCCGAGTCGTCCGCATGGGAATGTCGTATTGCATTGGCCGTCTGGGGTAAACAGCGGTTATCCCTCGCTCTTGTCGCAGGCGGCACGGAAGGAGGATGTCGGGAATCCGGCATTTTTAGAACATGACCTTGGCCTGGAGAGGTTCCCCATGGAAGCCTTTGAAAGAGATGGGAAACGAAAAACCTGAAATGAAATGCGTGAACGCTGAGCGACTCGATTGGTTCCGCCAATAAGCTAATTTTTCTGGAATTTCCGATGGCCGGATACTTCGGCCCCTGCCTCTGCCGGCAATTGCATAAAGCGCAGCGACGAGACGATGCCGATCGCGCCGACCGCGACGAAAGCCCAGCGGAAGTCGGCAAGAACGGGATTGTCGGCGCCCCTGAGAGCCGAGCCGATGTTGAGCACGGCCGCCGCCACCGCCACGCCGAGCAGCATCGATACCTGCTGCAGCATGCTCGACAGCGTAGAGGCCGAGCTTCGCTGCGCCGGGCCGATATCGGCGAAGGCCAACGTGTTCAGCGCGGTGAATTCCATCGACCGCGACAGGCCGGCGAGAAAGAGCAGCGCATGGATGAAAACCGGCGGCGTCTCCGGCGAAAGGAAACCGCAGGCGGCGATCGAAAGCGCCGCGATCAGCCCGTTGACCCCAAGCACGGTGCGAAAGCCGAAGAAGCGCAGCAGCGGCGTCGTCACCGCCTTCATGCTGAAATTGCCGAGGAAATAAACGAACAGATAGGTGCCGGCGGCAATCGAGCTCAGGCCGAAGCCGAGCTGGAACAGCAGAGGCAGCAGAAACGGCGTCGCGTTGATCGCCATCCGGCAGGCCGTGCCCGCCGACAGCGTCGACATCGAGAAGGTCTGGATGCGGAAGGCTGAAAGATCCAGCAGCGGGTTGTCGACGGCGAGGAAATGCCGCGTCGCCATGACCGACAGTACGATGCCCGCCGCCAGCATTGATATGACGGGCAAGAGCCCGCTCTCCCATTTGACCGAGAGTTCGAGGGCGGCGAGCAGGAAGGTCAGGCCCGCAGCACTGAGGACGAAGCCCATGAGATCCAACCGGCCGGGATTGGTCTCGCGCTGCTCCGGCACGAAACGCAGCACCAGCGCGATGCCAAGAATGCCGATCGGGATGTTGATGAGGAAGTTCCAGTGCCAGCTGGCATAGGTGGTGATGAAGCCGCCGAGCACTGGGCCGATCACCGGCGCCGTCAGTGCCGGCCAGGTGATCAGTGCGATCGCCTGGACCAGTTCCGATTTGCGGGCGTTTTTCAGCACGATGATACGCCCGACCGGCGTCATCAGCGCGCTGCCCGCCCCCTGCACGGCGCGCCACAGCACGAATTCCGCAAGGCTGCCGGACAGCCCGCAAAACAGCGAGGCGCCGGTAAAGACGGCAATCGACATCAGGAAGATGCGGCGCGCACCGAACCGGTCGCCGAGCCAGCCCGACAGCGGAATGAAGGCGGCCATCGTCAGCATGTAGACGGTGATGCCGATGCTCATCGATACCGGCTGCACGCCGAAGCTTGCCGCCATCTGCGGCAACGAGGTGGTAACGATCGTACCGTCGAGGATCTGCATGAAGAAGGAAACGGCAACGACCAGCGCCACGATCTTCGCCTGGCGGCCGCTCGCCGCCTCTTGCCCATTCTCGCTCGTCTCTGCCGTGGTCATGGATCTGCCAATAGAAATTCCGGAAGACGCGGCAGGGAAACGGGAAGAAGCCGATCGGAGATCTGCCGCGCGGGGAGCGCGGACATGGAAAGCCGCGCACTGGCTGAATACGCCCGTTGCAGCCGGGCGGAAAGGCTAAATCTCGCACTGCGCAGGAATATTCCCGATGCATCCGGATTACGGGCTGCTAAAGAAAAGATTCAAGAAAAAGGCCCCGCCGAAGCGAGGCCAAGCTTGATCCGCTCCGGGGAAAACAGGAACGGCGCGCAGTCCATACCGTGCGATCCATGTCGCAGCGAGGCCAGATGTCGCTGCATCGGTACGCTCGCCAAAGAATTTTTCGAGATCGGCCGAAAAGATCGGCTCCCAAAAATATCCGCCCATGTGGCGCCACACTTGTCGCATTGCAGCAACGATTGGCGCTTGCAATGTTTATAAAAATAGATATCACTAAACATATTGCTAAACATAATGATTGAGGAGTTCATGTGAGCATTCTCTGAAGTGGGTGAACATGCGACGCCGGCGGGGAGCCGGCTTTTGGTTCTGGGAGGAACTTATGCAGAAAACATCGAAAGCCCTATTGGGGCTGGCCACGGCATTCGTCATGTCGTCGGCATTGCCCAATCTCGCCAAAGCCGATGAACTGACGCTGTGCTGGGCCGCATGGGACCCCGCCAATGCGCTCGTCGAGCTGTCGAAGGATTTCACCGCCAAGACCGGCACGCAGATGAAGTTCGAATTCGTTCCCTGGACGAGTTATGCCGATCGCTTCCTCAACGAGCTGAATTCCCATGGCAAGCTCTGCGACCTAATCATCGGCGACAGCCAGTGGATCGGCGGCTCGGCCGAGAACGGCCACTATGTCAAGCTCAACGACTTCTTCGACAAGGAAGGCATCAAGATGGATGACTTCGTGCCGGCGACCGTCGTCGGCTACTCGGAATGGCCGAAGAACACGCCGAACTACTGGGCGCTGCCCGCCATGGGCGACGTCGTCGGCTGGACCTACCGCAAGGACTGGTTCGAGAAGCCGGAACTGCAGAAGGAATTCAAGGCGAAATACGGCCGGGATCTCGCAGCGCCGAAGACCTACGATGAGCTGAAGCAAATCGCCGAGTTCTTCCAGAAGCGTGAGATCGACGGCAAGACCGTCTACGGCGCCTCGATCTATACCGAGCGCGGCTCCGAAGGCATCACCATGGGCGTGACCAACGTCCTCTACGACTGGGGCTTCCAGTACGAAAACCCGAAAAAGCCCTATGACATGGAAGGCTTCGTCAACTCGGCCGACGCGGTCAAGGGCCTCGAATTCTACAAGTCGCTCTATGATTGCTGCACACCGCCCGGCAGCTCCAACGTCTACATGGTCGAATCCGCCGATGCCTTCAAATCCGGCCAGGTCGCCATGCAGATGAACTTCGCCTTCACTTGGCCCGGCCTTTACAAGGACGAGAAGGTCGGTGGCGACAGGATCGGCTTCTTCCCCAATCCGGCTGAAAAGGCGCACTTCGCCCAGCTCGGCGGCCAGGGCATCTCGGTGGTCTCCTACTCCGACAAGCGCGATGCTGCCCTGCAATACATCAAGTGGTTCGCACAGCCCGATGTGCAGGCCAAATGGTGGGAACTCGGCGGTTTTTCCTGCCTGAACTCCGTCGTCAATGCGCCGGGCTTTGCCAAGAGCCAGCCCTATGCCCAGGCCTTCCTCGACTCGATGGCGATCGTCAAGGACTTCTGGGCCGAGCCGAGCTACGCCTCGCTGCTGCAGGCCATGCAGAAGCGCGTCCATAACTACGTGGTCGCTGGCAATGGCACCGCCAAGGAAGCGCTCGACGGTCTGGTGAAGGACTGGAGCGACGTCTTCAAGGACGACGGCAAGATCTAGCGCGTGGCATCCCTGATGCGCGCCATCCTCGGCAGGATGGCGGCCCGGATCGGCAGACGAGCCGGGCCGCCAAATTTCCCATATCCCAAAAGACCGGGTGAAAACTTGACTATTTCCCCTTCCTCGATCGTCGAGAAAGCAGCCGATGCGACAGCAAGGGCGACGCCCGTCTCGGTCGCCCGGCGCGTCCGCGGCCTCTCCGACAGGGCGATCGCCTGGCTGTTCATTGCGCCGGCTATCACCTTGCTGCTGGCGATCAACATCTTTCCGCTGCTTTGGGCGGTCTACCTCTCCTTCACCAATTACCGCGCCAACCGGCCGAATGCGCCGGTCCAGGGCGTCGGCCTTGGAAATTACCAGCGCGTCCTCAACGATCCCGATATCTGGCAGGCGATGCAGACCACCGCGCATTTCGTTTTCTGGACGATCGTGCTGCAGACGGTGATCGGCTTCACGCTCGCCTATCTGATCGACCGCAAGTTTCGCGGCCATGCCTTCTGGACGACGATCATCCTGATCCCGATGATGCTGTCGCCTGCCGTGGTCGGCAATTTCTGGCGCTTTCTCTACGAGCCTCAGATCGGCCTCTTCGCCTATGCCGTGTCGATGGTGTCTGGCATCCCGACATCGGATATCCAGATGCTCGGTAATGTCTCTCTGGCGCCCTGGGCGATTATCATCGTCGATACCTGGATGTGGACGCCCTATGTGATGCTGATCTGCCTCGCCGGCCTGCGCTCCATCCCCGACTATATCTATGAGGCTGCCGAGGTCGATCGCGCTTCGCCGTGGCGCCAGTTCTGGTCGATCACCGTGCCGATGGCCCTGCCCTTCATCATGCTCGCCGTGCTCTTCCGCGGCATCGAGAATTTCAAGATGTTCGACATGGTGACGCTGCTCACCGGCGGCGGGCCGGGCTCAGTCACTGAGGTCGCCTCGATCACGCTGAAACGCGCCGCCTTCGAAAGCTGGGCGACCGGCCGGGCCTCGGCCTTTGCCATCATCCTCTTCGTCGCGGTGTTCGGTCTCGCCAACATCTACGTCAAGGCACTGAACAAGGTGAAGCAACGATGAGCGCCGCCAACTCAGCCCATTCGGTCGTCGAACCGAGCCTGTCCAGCAAGCGCATCGCCGGCACCATCGTCGTCATCTATGCGCTGATCACCCTCATCCCGCTCGTCTGGATCTTCCTGACCAGCATCAAGTCGCCGCCGGATTCGATCAGCTATCCCCCGAAGATCGTCTTCACGCCGTCGCTCGAAGGCTATTGCAACCTGTTCACCACACGCACCCGGCAGACGCCTGATTATATCGCCTCGCTGCCGGCGCCGGTCGGCGCCTGTGACGAGGTAACGCGCAGGCGCAACATGGTGATCGCCGGCCCGTCGAACTTCCTGCCGCGCTTCGTCAATTCGCTGGTGATCGCCTTCGGCTCCACCTTCCTTGCGGTCTTTCTCGGCACGCTCGCTGCCTATGGCTTCTCCCGCTTCAAGGTGCCGCTCGCCGACGACCTGCTGTTCTTCATTCTGTCGACGCGCATGATGCCGCCGATCGCCGTCGCCATCCCGATCTACCTCATGTACCGCGAGCTCGGCCTGTCGGACACGGCGCTCGGCATGATTCTGCTTTACACCGCCGTCAACGTCTCGCTCGCCGTCTGGCTGCTCAAGGGTTTCATCGACGAAATCCCGCGCGAATACGAGGAAGCGGCGATGATCGACGGCTATACGAGACTGCAGGCCTTCCGCAAGGTCGTACTGCCGCAGGCGACGACGGGCATTGCCGCGACCGCGATCTTCTGCCTGATCTTCGCCTGGAACGAATATGCCTTCGCCGCCCTTCTGACCTCGGGCGAGGCCCAGACCGCGCCGCCCTTCATCCCGACGATCATCGGCGAAGGCGGGCAGGACTGGCCGGCGGTCGCCGCCGGCACGACGATCTTCCTGATCCCGATCCTCGTCTTCACCATTCTCCTGCGCAAGCAGCTGCTGCGCGGCATCACCTTCGGAGCCGTCCGCAAATGAGCCATCTGATCGAAACACCTGCGCCCGCCCGCCCAAAGCGTCCGTTCCTCCTGCGCCGCGGCCCGATGGAAACCATCGCGACCGTGCTGATCGGGTTGGGCTTCCTGATGCTGTTCCAGCCCTTCCTGCTGGTGCTCTACACCTATTCGCTGGTGACCCTGCTTGCAGGCACCGTCATGTTCATCATCGTTTCGAAATTCCCGGAGTGAACCATGGCGGACATCCGGATCGAAAATCTCCGCAAGGAATTCGGCAGTTTCGTCGCCGTTCAAGATTCCAGCTTCACCGTCCATGACGGCGAGTTCCTGGCGCTGCTCGGGCCTTCCGGCTGCGGCAAGACCACCACGCTGCGCATGATCGCCGGCCTCGAGCTGCCAAGCAGTGGCAAGATCTATCTCGACGGCGAGGACGTCACCTTCAACCGCGCCAGCGCCCGCGACATCGCCTTCGTCTTCCAGCTCTTCGCGCTCTACCCACATATGAACGTGCGTAGGAATATCGGCTTCCCGCTGCTGTCGCAGGGCATGGCAAAGGCCGAAATCCGTCAACGCGTGGAAGAGACCGCCCGCCTGCTGCAGATCGACCATATTCTCAACCGCTCGGTCTCCGGCCTTGCCGGCGGCGACCGGCAGCGCGTGGCGCTCGGCCGCGCCATCGTCCGGCGTCCGAAATGCTTCCTGATGGACGAGCCGCTCGGCACGCTCGACGCCGAGTTCCGCGAGATCATGGTCCACGAATTGCGCGAACTGCACAACCGCATCCACGCGACCACCGTCTACGTCACTCACGACCAGCACGAGGCAATGGCGATGGCCGACAAGATCGCCGTCATGAACCACGGCGTCATCGAGCAGTTCGGCACGCCGCAGGAGATCTATTCAAAGCCGGCGACCATGTATGTCGCCGATTTCATCGGCTCGCCGCCGATGAACTTCATGCGTTTCACCTCGGGTCTGAAGAGCGGCGACCGCTCCATCCTGCTCGACGGCGTCGATGTCGCCGTTCCCGAGATCCATCAGGACATGGCCGAAAGCGAGCTGGCGCTCGGTGTGCGGCCGGAGCATATCCGCTTCAGCGACGCCTCGCGGCTCCGCGGCGCCGTCTATGGCAGCGAATATCTCGGCACCAATCAGGTCGTGGCTGTGGAAACCCCGGGCGGGCTGATCAAGGCCCGCGTTCCCGCCAATCGCAGCTTCCAGATCGGCGAGAGGGTCGGCCTGGAATTCAATCCGGCGAAGCTCGCGCTCTTCGACTGCACATCGGGCCGTGCCGTCCCGTCCTCGCTCTATCAGGAGACCCGGCATGGCTGATGTCGTCCTCAGGAACCTCGCCAAGCGCTTCGGCGACACCCAGGCTCTGGCCGATCTTGATCTTTCGATCCGCGACGGCGAGTTCGTCGTGCTGCTCGGCCCGACCGGTGCCGGCAAAACCACGACGCTGCGGCTGATCGCCGGCCTCGAAAAGCCAGATAGCGGCCGCATCGAAATCGGCGGCCGCAATGTCGCCGCCGAAGCCCCCGCCGAACGCGACGTCGCCTTCGTCTTCCAGCAATATTCGCTCTATCCGCACATGACGGTTTACGAGAACCTTGCTTTTCCGCTGAAGGCGCCGGTCCGCAAACTCAGCGCCGAGGAAATCGACCGCCGCGTCCGCGAGGTCGCCCGCATGGTCAGGATCGACCACAAGCTGGAGAACCGCTCGACCAGGCTTTCCGGCGGCGAGATGCAGCGTGTCGCGATCGGCCGGGCATTGGTGCGCCGGCCGGCGATCTATCTGATGGATGAACCTTTGTCCTCGCTCGATGCCAAGCTGCGCGCCGAACTGCGCCTGGAGCTGAAGCGCATCCAGAAGGAACTCGGCTCGACGCTGCTCTATGTCACCCATGACCAGGTGGAAGCCATGACCATGGCCGACCGGATCGGCATCGTCGCCGAGGGACGGCTGATGCAGGTGGGAACACCGCGCGAGATCTACGGCAATCCCGCCAACCTGCATGTCGCCGCCCGCCTCGGGCAGCCGCACATCAACCTACTGCCTGCGGACCTCTTGCCCGGCGGCCAGCCGCCGCCCGGCACGAAGACCATCGGTGCGCGCACCGAACATCTCGACATCATTGTCGGCAAGAATGCCAATGCCGAAATCGACTGGATCGAACATCTCGGCGACCAGAACCATCTGCACATCAGGGCAGGCAATCACAAGCTCGTCACACTTGCGGATCCATATCTGGCGATCGCGCCGGGCGACCGGATCAGCCTGACATTGCGCGATCCGCTTTATTTCGACGCGGGTGGACAGCGCCTTTCCTGACCGGCAAACAGACATGATGATGGCATGAAAAACAAACAGACGGGTCTCAATCGATGAAACACTTCTTCAACCGCAGGGAAAACATCGTCACCGAAGCCTTGGACGGTCTGCTTCTGACGAGCAGCAATGGCCGTCTGGCCCGCCTCGACAGCTTTCCCGACATCAAGGTGATCCTGCGCGCGGACTGGGACAAGTCGAAGGTGGCGATCATCTCCGGCGGCGGCGCCGGCCATGAGCCCTCCCATGCCGGCTTCGTCGGCAAAGGCATGCTGACGGCGGCCGTATCCGGCGAGATTTTCGCCTCGCCGAGCGTCGATGCCGTGCTGACGGCGATCCGCGCCGTCGCCGGCCCGAAGGGCGCCCTGCTGATCGTCAAGAACTATACCGGCGACCGGCTGAATTTTGGCCTTGCCGCCGAAAAGGCGCGCGCTGAGGGCTTCGACGTCGAGATGGTCATCGTCGCCGACGATATCGCCATCCCTGGCATCAACCAGCCGCGCGGCGTGGCCGGCACGCTATTCGTCCACAAAATCGCTGGCCATCACGCCGAACGAGGCGAGAATCTGAAGACAGTCGCGGCCCATGCCGCGGCAGCAGCCGGCGACATCGTCTCGCTCGGCGTGTCGCTGTCCACCTGCAGCGTGCCCGGCCAGGCGCATGAGGACCGTCTCGGCGCGGACGAAGGCGAGCTCGGCCTCGGCATCCATGGCGAGCCTGGCGTCGAGCGCATCGCGCTGCAGCCGGTCATCGATATCGTCGCCACCATGGTGGCACGCCTGTCGCCAACGCTGCGTGAAGGGGGAAGCCACGCCCTTCTCATCAACAATCTCGGCGCCGTGCCGCCGCTAGAAATGACCGTCATCGCCAATGCAGTGCTGTCCTCGCCGCTTGGCCGCCGCGTCCGGCTGATCATCGGCCCGGCACCGATGATGACCGCGCTCAACATGAACGGTTTCTCGCTGTCGCTGATCTGGCTGGATGCCGAGCGCGAGGCGGCGCTGACGGCAGCGGTCGAGCCGCACGCCTGGATGCCGGCCGTCGAACGCCACGAGATCAGGATCGTCGCCGCACCGAGAACATCAGCCGGATTGAACGGCGCCAACGGCAAGGCCGGAGAAAATGATCGCAACCGGCGCCTCATCACGGCGCTCTGCGAGCATCTGATCTCGCAGGAAAGCGAACTCAACCGGCTGGACGGGCGCGTCGGCGACGGCGATACCGGCTCGACGGTGGCCTCAGGCGCCCGCAGTGTGCTTGCCCGCCTCGACACGCTGCCGCTCGACCGGCCGGCGGCAACGCTTGCCTCGCTCGGCGAGATCCTCGGCACCAGCATGGGCGGATCGAGCGGCGTGCTGCTGTCGATCTTCTTCACCGCCGCGGCAAAGGCGATGGCTGACAAAGCCGATATATCAGCAGCCCTTCTTGCCGGGCTCGACAGGATGACGTTCTATGGCGGAGCCGGAGTCGGCGACCGGACGATGGTCGATGCGTTGTCGCCTGCCCTGCAGGCGCTCGCATCCGGCGATGTCGCCGCCGCGGCAAGAGCTGCGGCAGCCGGTGCGGAGTCGACGAAGTCGATGATGAAGGCGAAAGCCGGACGCGCCTCCTATGTCGGCGAAAGGGATCTGGCGGGTGTCGCCGATCCCGGCGCCGTCGCGGTTGCCGGCGCGTT
>NZ_JALBGX010000095.1:0-25416 GCF_023006465.1 Rhizobium sp. PRIMUS64
AGGCGCGGAGCGGCCTCTACGAGCCGCACCGCGTGGCCGGCGATCCGCGCAGCGACGCGCGGAATATGTTTTAGATCGCGTCGCGTCCACGGCATGGGCGCCAAGTGAATGCAGATGACGCTGAATGCACTTGCGGAACTGTAATCCACAGTTCCGCAATCTCCCATTTGCAAAAGTATCTCCCGCGCCCAAGGACTTGGGCGCACTGGATCCCTCTGACGAGCACGGGGATGAAGAAAGGGGAGGTATGGCGGCGCCTCCACCAATTTAAGCGCTCGGCAATCGTCCGCGTGAAATCGCGCGGACTGGGCTGGAGAAAGACGGTTTGCCTCTTATTTCACTGAAAATTGCGAAACGAAGAGCGAGAGGACCGCGCAATGGCAAAGAACACGATCTGCGTATGGTACGACAAGGATGCCGAGGCCGCTGCCCGCTTCTATGCCGCGACTTTTCCCGACAGTACCGTGGACGCCGTTATCCGTGCACCGGGAGATTATCCTGACGGCAAGCAAGGAGACGTACTGGTCGTGGAATTCACCGTAGCGGGCATTCCCTGCATCGGCCTGAACGGCGGTCCCGCGATCAAACACAACGAAGCCTTCTCATTTCAGATCGCAACCGACGATCAGGAAGAAACCGATCGCTATTGGAACGCCATCGTCGGCAATGGCGGCCAGGAAAGCGAGTGCGGCTGGTGCAAAGACAAGTGGGGCGTGTCCTGGCAGATTACGCCGCGGGTCCTCTCCGAAGCCCTCTCGGCAGGCGGTGGCCAGGCAAAGCGCGCTTTTGACGCGATGATGACCATGAGGAAGATCGACATTGCGGCGATCGAGGCGGCGCGGCATGGCTGAGGTGGTCTTGCGCAGAACGATCTTTTATCGGGTTCGCATCTGACGCGATCCGGCGGTGTGTCGATCTTCGCAGTCTGCTCAGAACCACAGATCGCGTACGCAGCGCCCTTTGGAAGGCAGGTCCTCAAACGTGTCCAGGCCGTCGAAATGATCGATTGGCAGATCGTGAACGAGATCCGGCGGCGCAAGCCGCATGTTGACGGCCATGCGCCGACGGCCATCCTTTCGAAGCCGCAGGCCGCGCCAGCTCAAGACACAGGCGCAAGATGGGCAGAACAAGATCTCGAGAGACGGCTCGTCCCTGTCTGTGCGGGTGTAGGAGGCGGTCTCACCGGTGAGAGCGATGCGCTCTCCTTCGTAGTCATAAGCCCACAGTGTGCCGTATCGTCTGCAGAGCGTGCAGTTGCAGGCGGTGATCGAGCCGGGATCACCCTCAAGTGTCCAGCCCGCCTTGCCGCAATGACATGAGCCCGTCAGCATGAGCGTAGGTTCCGTCCTGTACCATACAACGATCGCAATCTGCCCCAATCCCTTGACGACCGCAATTGGCGCTTTTCGCCGCCGCCTGCTTCCTGCGCTTGCGACCGATACCTCCTGGCGGCAGATTTTCTGAAATTTCTAATTGAGATGGCAGCCGGAAGATGGTTTTCTGCGACCCAGCGTAGCTGAGTCCACGCCTCCTCCCGATTTTTGATCCGAGCGGCCCATGTCGATTTCAGATGCGATCTATCGTCCCTTCGAAACCTTGATCCGGCCGCTCGACATCCCCTACCGGCCGATGCCCACCAAGGGGCCCGTGGCAGTCCTCATACACTTCATCGCGATGTTTCGGGGCGTCATCATCACCATGGCGCTGACCTCGATGGCCATCGAAGCCATCAACCTTACGATCATCTGGGGTCTTTCAGTCATTGTCGACGGAGTGACGACACAAGGCGTAGAACTCTTCGTCGACAGTAATTTCCGGCTGCTGGCAGTCCTTGCCTTTCTGCTTTTTCCGGTGATGCCCATTCTCTTCTACATCACCAATATTCTCAATTCGCACACGATCGGCATCAGCCTGCCCGTTGCGATTCAATGGCAGGGGCACAAGGCCGTCGAGCGGCAGGACCTCGCCTTCTTCCATGATCTTTTCGCCGGCCAGGTCGCATCCCGGCTCGGTCAGGTCGCCAATGCCGTTCAGCAACAGATCCTGATCGCATTCCAGACGGCACCGCGCTTTCTGCTTCAGATCATCGGCTCCGTTGTTCTTCTGCTCGCGCTCTCCTGGCAGCTTGCGCTGCCAGTCATCCTCTGGGTTGCCTTCAACGTGCTCTTTGCGATCAAGGTCGTTCCGGATTTTTCGGAGCGCGCCCGCCGCTCGGCAAAGCAGAACAGCCTCATCTCCGGTGCCCTGACGGACATCTACGGCAACATCCAGATGGTCAAGCAGTTTGCAGCTGAAGACAGCGAGGCAGGTGCGCTAAGAAAGATCATGTCCAAGGGGGTCGATACGCTTCACCACGAACAGCGCACCTACCGGACAACCGAACTCGTCGTCATCAGCCTCAACATGGTGCTCTGGCTCGTCATGCTCGGCATTGGTTTCTGGGGGCTGTTTGACCGATTCCTGACCGTGGGCGATTTCGCCGCAACGGTTTACATCCTCCAACGCCTCTCGGCAGGATCCTTCACCTTCCTGCAAATGGGACAGTAGATCTTCCGCGCGCTCGGCACGATCAAGGATGCCATGCCGGTCATGACAACACCGCCCACCATCACCGATCGGCCCGATGCGGCCGAACTGACGGTCAGCCGTGGGGAGATCCATTTCGAGAACGTCCGCTTCGCCTACAAGTCCGGCAAGCCTGTCATCGATGACCTGTCGCTGACGGTTCGGCCCGGCGAAAAGGTAGGGCTCGTCGGCCTCTCAGGTGCCGGCAAGACGACGCTGGTCAGCCTGCTGCTGCGTTTTTACGACATAGAGGACGGCGCTGTCCTGATCGACGGGCAGGACATCCGCGCGGTCACGCAGGCAAGCCTTCGCCGCGCCATCGGCGTCATCGCGCAGGACGTCGCGCTGCTGCATCGTTCGGTCGGCGACAATATCCGCTACGGCCGGCCGGAGGCGACGACGGACGAGATCGAAGCGGTGGCGAAGATGGCCAGCGCCGATGTCTTCATAGCCGATCTTTCCGACGGCGAAGGCCGCAGCGGCTATGATGCCTTCGTCGGCGACCGCGGGATCAAACTGTCGGGCGGCCAGCGCCAGCGTGTGGCGATCGCCCGCGTTCTCCTGAAGGACGCGCCGATCCTGGTGCTGGACGAGGCGACCTCCGCCCTCGACAGCGAATCCGAAGCCGCCATCCAGGAAAGGCTGAACCTCGTCATGGAGGGAAAGACGGTGATCGCCATCGCCCACCGCCTGTCGACCATTGCCAGGATGGACCGGATCGTCGTGCTCGATCACGGGCGCATCGTGGAGGAGGGCAGGCCGGACGAACTGGTCGAACGCGACGGCTTGTTCGCGCGCCTATGGAAACGCCAGACCGGCGGCTTCATTCCCGAAGACATCGACGAACCCTTGCCGGTCTCGCCTGCGACCTGACCGAGTGGCCTATGACGGCAACGCGAGGCCTCTCCTCGGACGACCTCTGCCCTGCAGGTCGAAGTGCTCGCATTGCACCCGAATGGCGGGGCGACCGTGCCACATGCCCTGTGTTGCTACGAGCGCCGCTATATCCCCCTCGCTCAAGTGCTCGTCACAGGAATCCAGCCCGCCGCGGCAGACTGGCGCTACTCGACAAGCCCGAAGATAGGGCCGTAGCCGCCGTGCCAAGACCGGTCGTTGCGGCCCATTTCAGGATTGTAAAGTCCGACACCCCGTCCGCCATCGAGAAACAACGCGTCTGGGCATTTCAAATGATCGCGGAAGAGGCGTGCAAAATCATGGAAATTCACTCCGTCTTCGCTGATCGCGAAACGAACCGAGCCGCGCTCGCAGGTTCCGACACCGCTGCGGCGGGTCCGGTCTGTCGAGCCGACGATGAAGATCGGGTTCAGCTTGTTGGCGATGACAAGCATCGGGCCGGACTGGGTGGCGAACCGCACCTTTGGCCGGCGTTTCAGAAATTCCTCGGTCGGGAGTATTCCAGCGCCTGCTTGACCCAGAAAGAACACGCCGTTCGGCTTCTTATAAAAATTCGGCACCTGACCGGCTGAGCTTTCGGCCTCCGTCGTATTGGCGGGGTTCAATTCCCTGCCGTTCTCGACATAAAGTCCCATCGGCGAAAAATCGGCCCGATACATCCCGGCGTTAACGGCAAAAGTCAGCGTTCGCCCCTTGGCGCGAACGGCTTCGGCTAGGCTTGAAAAAGTGCGGTATGGCGCGCCATCGGCGTTCTTCCAGAACAATCGCAGGTCGGCTTTGCCCGGTTCCAGAGTGCAAATGACGTATTTCGCCTCTTCGAAGCTTTCCTGCTCGCATGGTTGCGCATGCGCCTGATGCAGGGATGTCATCGTTGCTGCCAGCATGATGGCCGCGGCGAACACGCCATGTTTGAGACAGGTCATTGGTGCTACGTCCTCGAGCTGCTCACCATGTGCCTGACAAAGCCGTGCAGGCGAGCAGCACCCCAGTCAGGATATTCGCCAGGAACAGGCGATAATTCATGTCCGGGCGGGCAAGATCGATCCGCCGGGTCTGCCAGGCAAGATGGACGGCGATCACCAGCATTCCGACAGTATAAGGCGGCGACATTTCCAACAGCCAGCCCCCGAGCGACCACGCGCCGACCGCCAGAGCATAGAATAGGCCGATAAAGGTCTTGCCGTGCCGGCCGAACAGAATTGCCGTCGATTTCAGGCCAAGACGGGTGTCATCCTTTAGATCGACATAGGCATAGATCGTATCATAGCCGATCTGCCAGGCGATGGCCCCGGCCCACATCAGCACGGCGCCGACCGGGATATGTCCGGCAGCCTCGGCCCATGCCATCAGCATCCCCCAATTGAACGCCGCGCCCAGGACGGCCTGCGGCCAGTGGGTGAAGCGCTTGCAGAGCGGATAGACAAAGACGAGCGGCAGCACATATATCGCGATGAGGCGGGTGTAAGGCGTCAGGAAAAACAGAAGCGACGCTGCCAGTGCGAATTCAACGGTCAGGAAGATAAAGGCCGGCAGCGTGGCGATCTCTCCGCTTGCCAAGGGCCGAAAGCGGGTCCGCTCGACATGGCCGTCAAACTTCCGATCAGCAATGTCGTTGACCGTGGAACCGGCGCTTCTCATCAGAAGAGCGCCGAGAGAGAAGATCGCCAATTGCCTGAGGTCCGGGAGACCGTGGGATGCCTGGATAAGGGCGGCCCAGCACGGGAAGAGCGTCAGCCATATTCCGACCGGGCGATCCAGCCGCGCCAACCGCGTATATGGCCGCCATGCGGCCGGCAGCCGGCGATCCACCCAGTCGCCACGGTGGATATCGCTGAGATCGGGGCGGCTCAGAGTCGTCATGATGTGATCCAAATTTCCTGTCGCAAATAGCCGTGAAGCCTCAGGTTTTAGTCGCCATCGGCGTTGCCCAGAATAGAATTTTTTGCAGCCACGGCAATAACCGTCCGTTTGCGATTGGTCGCTGACCTTCTGCGGAAAACGCAGCTATATGTTCTTGTTGTGTTCATATGCTTGCGATATGAATTCTCCCGATCTTGGAGCAGCGAAAGGGAAGATCATGAGTGTCTACGCAACCGTCGGCGCAATCGATTCCGTCAAATCGAATGGCTTCTATGATGCGAGCTTGGCAACGATCGGATGGAGCAAACATCGAGAGTTTCCCGGATGGAGCGCCTATTCCGAAGGCGGGAAGGGTGAAGGTTTCGTTCTATGGGTTTGCACGCCGTTCGACGGCGAACCGGCGAGCGCCGGAAATGGCTCGATGGTTGGTTTCATGGCCAAGTCCCGCGCCGAGGTGGACGCTTTTTACGACGCTGCCATGACCAACGGCGGAACGGACGAGGGCGCGCCTGGTCTACGTCCGCACTACGGACCGAACTGGTATTCCGCTTACCTGCGTGACCCCGCCGGAAACAAGATTGCTGTCGTCTACGACGGCTGAGGCCAGCTCGATTGCCGTAACTCGACATCTCGGGGATTTCCCTATTTCCCGGCGAATATGACGTGGGGACCGGCGCCGCGATCCGGCGCATCCCTGGGGAGGCCGAAGAAGCGTTTTGCCATTTCGGTCGGACCGATATCCTCCAGGGATGTGAAGCCCAAGCTCAGCAGTCGGTTCGCAAGGTCCTCGGGATCGAAGTGCGTCAGCCATGGCTCGCCGACCGCGGCCGTGCGCGCTCCCATTTCCGCGGCGCGGGCACGGCGTTCGGGCGAATAGTTTTCGAGGGGTTCGCTATAGTCGAAGACGATGGATGCGCTCGGCAGGCCGACGACGAAGCGTAGCAAGGCAAAGACTGACGCCTCCCTGAGATAGGGCACGACGCCAAGCCAGATGAAGAAGGACGGCGTCTCGGGCTCGAGGCCGGAATCGATGAGACGCGCTTTCAAATCCTCATGTTCGAAATCGACAGGAACGAATGTTGGTAGGCTCTGCGTCAGTCCGGTCTCGTCAAGCCGCATCTGCTTCCAGCTCTGCGTGGCAGGATGATCGACTTCGAAGACCTTCAGGCCGGCATGGGGATTGCGCAGCGCAAAGGTGTCGAGCCCGGCGCCGAGGATGACGGCTTGCCTGACGCCCCTTGCAAAGGAGAGGGCAAGGCAATCTTCGGCATATCGGCTTCGCGCCGCCATGAACAGGCGAAAAGATCGCGTGGAGGGGTCCTGGGCTTTCAAGTCTGCCTCGGCGCAGGCCTCCTCGCCGAGGATCCGGCGGGCATAGGGGTCTAAGAAGATGGCGCCGCCATCCACGCTCTGGTGCGCTGCTCGATAGGCGGCCGCGCCGATCGCGGTGCGGCTTGGTTCCGATGCTCGCATGAAAGCCTCTTTCTCTGTAAATCTGCTGCTGGCGCGGGCAGGAAGCTTGCCGGAACCCGAACCGCGGCGGATACCTTGTCATCGCGGGAAGGCTAGGGCATGATTTTAACGATGTAAAGATTAGATCGAGACATGGCCACGCACGACGGATCGACCCGCTACCATCATGGCAACCTACGCCCCGCGCTGCTGTCCGTGGCGAGGGCGCTGCTGGAGGAGGGAGGCCCGGCTGCGCTGAGCATACGGGAGATCGGTCGCCGCTCCGGCGTCTCGGCTCCGGCGGCGTATCACTATTTCAACAGCCTGGATTCCATCGCGGCAGCACTCGCCGAACAAGGGTTTGTCGAACTCAGCGAAAGCATCGATGCCGCCCTAGCCGGTCCTCGGCGCAATCTGCTTGCCGGCGGCATCGCCTATGTCGCCTTTGCCCGCGCGAATCCCGGTCTCTACCGGCTGATGTTCGGGGAGGGTTTTCAGGCCTATTCCAAGGGAAACGAGGCAATACGCGCCCTGCGAATGCAGGTCTACCGGCAGATGAAGGACGACCTGGAAAAGCGCCTGACGCCCGGGGACGTGCCGAACGCCGCGCTCTTTCTCTGGTCTCTGACGCATGGCCTTGCCTTGCTGATGATAGACGGCCAGGTCGAACCCGGCGCCGATCCCGACGCAAAGGTCGAGGATATCCTGAAGCTCGCCGGCATGGGGCTGCCTGCCGCGAGATAAGCTGTCGACGCGCTCGGCTTCATCCATCTCCGCGTGGGCGATCCAGCCAGGATTGCTTCGATCCTATTGTCGACGGCGATGCGGCGACATTAATCCCTACCAGGCGGTACGGGCGGTGCCGAGCGCTGTTGTATGAGAGGATGAGACCTGGGCGACGTGCGCCTTGAGCGACACGACGCAGTTTCCCGGAAAGCTGAGATTGTGCAACGTCAAGTGTTTCAGCAATGTCTCCGCATCGCGCTTTTCGGTTAGCGGAAATGTCACAGTCATGCGAGTTCTCCAACGAATAAACTGAGCATCCGAAAAAATTAATGTCTAAATTCTTGTGCGCCGCAACAAGAAAATTTTAACGATAAAATTAAAATCGATTAACTTGCCGAGCTGCTTTTTTAAAATCGTTTGAAATTGGATTCGCGCTTCTCCTTGGATGCCTTGACTGCCCCGGTCAGCCACGAAGGAAGGTGCCGTCAATGTGGGCATTAGTCGTGAGCGTTAGTGCGCTGAAGATCGAGCGGTCATCTGCCGTTGCGGGCCGCCCAGCTCCTGAGCCGCAAGCCGTTGAGCCTGATGAAGCCTTCGGCATCATGATGATCGTAGGCGATGGCGCTTTCCTCGAAGGTGACGAGGTCGGCGGAGTAGAGTGACAAGGGGGAGGCGCGCGAGATGACCGAAGCGCTTCCCTTGTAGAGCCTGAGCGTCACTTCGCCGCTGACGAAGGTTTGGCTTTGGTCGATCAAGGCTTGCAGCATTTCCCGCTCGGGCGCGAACCAGAAGCCGTTATAGATCAGCTCGGCGTAGCGGGGCATGATCTCGTCCTTCAGATGCGCTGCGGCGCGATCGAGCGTGATCGATTCAATGCCGCGATGCGCCGTGAGCAGGATCGTCCCTCCCGGCGTTTCGTATATTCCCCTCGACTTCATGCCGATGAAACGGTTTTCGACCAGATCGAGCCGCCCGATGCCATGCCGGCCGCCCAGTCCATTGAGTTCGGTCAGCAATGCGGCCGGTGTCATGGACTTGCCGTTCACCGAAACCGGATCGCCCCTCTCGAAACCGATGGTGATGATCTCAGGCGTGTCGGGAGCGTCGACGGGATCGACCGTGCGCTGATAGACATGATCGGGCGCGACCTCCGCCGGATTTTCGAGAATCTTGCCCTCGGTCGAGGTATGCAGCAGGTTGGCGTCGATCGAGAACGGCGCCTCGCCGCGCTTGTCGCTCGGCACCGGGATATGATGCTTCTCGGCATATTCCAGAAGCTGCATGCGGGAGCGGATGTTCCATTGGCGCCATGGAGCAATGATCTTAATCGACGGGTCGAGCGCATTGACGGCCAGCTCGAACCGGACCTGATCATTGCCCTTGCCTGTCGCACCATGGGCAACTGCATGCGCGCCAACCTCCCGGGCTATGCCGACCAGATGCTTGGCAATCAGCGGCCGTGCGATGGAACTGCCCAGCAGATATTGCCCCTCATAGAGCGCGTTCGCCCGCAGCATTGGAAAGACGAAATCGCTGACGAACTCCTCACGCAGATCAACGATACGGATGTCATTGACCCCTGACATCTCCGCTTTGGCGCGTGCCGGCTCGAGCTCCTCGCCCTGGCCGAGATCGGCGGTGAAAGTCACCACCTCGCATCCGTAGGTTTCCTGCAACCATTTGAGGATGATCGAGGTATCCAACCCGCCCGAATAAGAAAGCACAATTTTTTCTAGCTTCGTCATTTACCCATCTCCGTCTCAATGCTGGAACGATAGGCCAAGTCCTGCGCAATGAGCTTGCGAAGCATCCGTAAAATTGCGAAAGTTTGGCATATAATGCCATTGTTGAATCAATCGGAGCTATAAAATGCCAGTCATCATGGACCCGATCGATCGTCATATCCTGCGCGTGCTTCAGCGTGACGGGCGTATTTCGAACGTCGATCTGGCGAAGGAGGTAGGCCTATCGCCTTCGCCCTGCCTGCGTCGCGTCCGGCTGCTGGAAGAGGCCGGGATCATCGATCGCTACGTCGCCGTGCTGGATCCTGCAAAGGTCGGGGCGGGGCTGACGGTTTTTGCTCGCGTGTGGTTCAAGACCCAGGACGCCGAGGTGACGCTCCGGTTCGCCGAAGCCGTCAGGCGGTTTCCCGAGGTGATGGAATGCTACCTGACGACAGGGGAATGCGATGCCGTGCTTCGGATTGTCACCGCCGATCTGCACAGCTACTGGCGTTTTCAGGCCGATCACCTGACGCGCATCCCGAGCGTCCTCAGCGTCAAGACCGACGTGCCGATGGAAACGCTGAAGCGAAGCTTCGAGCTGCCGTTGGGATAGGCGTCGTGGCTCGATCCCTATCCTAAGGGAGAGGCGTTCCGGTTGCTTGCCAGCCAGGCGAGGCCGGTGACCAAGAGCAGGATCATCACGGCATGGGTGATGTAATCGAGCGTGGTTTGCGGGCCGACACCGACGGCGATGGTGAAGGCGCCGACGAGGGTGCCGAGGAGGGCGAAGGACTGGGCCGAGATCGCAGCCATTCGGCTCCACGGTCGGTCAAGGTTGAGCGAGATCAGGCCGAGAAGGAGGACGGCCGATATCACCGCTTCGGCAATCATCGCCTGTCGGTGTTCGTGGCCTTCGAGGACGAACCCGGCATGGGTGAGCGAGGCAGTGGCATAAAGACAGATTTCGATCAGGAAGAGGATCGCGAGGGCTGAACGCATGGCATGGCTCCCTGAGGGATGTCGCCTGGGGCGGCTGCAGCGGCGATTGCCGGACTTCCGTTTATCATTGCATGGAGGGCAGACGGCGGACACCGCCGCCTGCGACTTTGTTTGCAATTACGCCTTCAGCGCTGCGGCATAATCTGCCGCGTAAGTCTTCAACGAACGCGGTGCCTTGCCCGTCAGCGTCTCGACATCGCCGGTCACGACGGCCGTCCAGCCTTGGCGAACCGGATAGAAGATTGAAGCGAGGAAGCTCGCATAGTCGGCCGGTACACCAGCGCCGGTGAGAATGCCGATGAAGGCGTCGTCCGTGATGGCGTTGTAAGCGATCGGCTTGCCGATGACCGCGGAAAGGATGGCGGCGGCCTCAGCATAGGACAGGGCTTCCGGCCCGGTCAGGTTGAACGCCTTGCCGTCGAAGGCCGCGGAGGTAAGGGTGGCCACGGCGCTTGCCGCGATGTCGCGGGCGTCGATGAAGCCGGACTTACCCTCGGCGGCCGGAAGCGCGATCTGGCCATGGTCGATGCCGGCCTTCCAGAAGGTGTGAAAATTGTCGGCGAACCAGTTCGGGCGCAGGATGACGTAAGGTGTGCCTGACGTTTCCAGGGCGATCTCGACCTGGCGATAGGGAATGGAGTCGTCGGCGTCGACGCCGAAAACGCTCTGGAACACGACCTTTACCTTGCGGCTGGCGGCCGCTTCGATGATGGGCAGCAGCAGGCCCTTGGCATCGACATAACCGGAAGGCAGAAGCACATGGGCGCGGTCGACGCCCTCGAAGGCTGGGCCATGGGTTTCCGGCTTGCCATGGTCGAAGACGACGCCCTCGGCGCCCGCCACGGGCTTGCCCGTGCGGGAAGCGGCCTTGACGGCCTCACCCTTCGCTAGAAGCCCATCCACGACATGCTTGCCGACGGTGCCCGTCGCGCCGAGAACGAGAATCTTGTTGCTCATGTCACTCTCCTTGGTATCCATTAGAAACTATCTTACTATTGGATAGATACAGGTAATTTCGGGTTGGAAAAGAGAGCACTTTTTTGTCACCTGGTTTCCTCCGGGAAACCGCTTCGGGAAGGGAAAAGCAGATGACGGCGATGCAACAGGCCTACAACGTCTATGAGGACCGCTGCCCGACGCGGCTGGTGCTGGACCGGCTGGCGGACAAATGGGCGCTGCTCATTCTCGACCGGCTGGAAGCCGGGCCGGTGCGTTTCAACCACATCCGCCGCGATATCAAGGGCATATCGCAGAAGGTTCTGGCCCAGACGCTGCGGAAGCTGGAGCGCAACGGGCTGATCTCTCGCACGATCTTTCCGACCGTGCCGGTGACCGTCGAATATGCGCTGACGCCGCTGGGGAACACCCTGACGGATACCGTTTCCGCTCTTGCCCACTGGGCCGAGAAGAATATGGACGCCATCTTTGCAGCACAGCGTGCCTATGACGAAACCCACCCAGTTTGACAACTCGGGAAAGGAGCCGCGACGGCGATCTATACTGTGCGCCGCCGCTCCAGAGGGTCTGGGCCGAAGGCGCCGTCGAGAGGATCACTCGACCTGGATATGAATATGGTCGTCGTGGCGGGCGGCGCGGCAGCCTTGAAAGCGGATATGGCTGTCGGTGATCCCAAGCGCGTTCTTCAGATGCGGCTCGATGAAGATCTTTTGCAAGCCGAAGCGCGTCACACCTTCGCTCGTCAACCAGCCGATCGCGGCCGATGTGCGCTGCTCCTCGATCCGATAGGCCGGAAACAGGGGCTGCAGTGCATCGAAGTTCCAGCGGGTGGTGAGCCAGTCGTTGCGCCCTTCGCATGGCAGTTTGTCGCCGGGGGCGGGTTGCTCGAAGGCGAAATAGCCGATCGGGGAACGGGTGGCGCCATTCAGGAAGTCACCGTCCACATTCTTGTAATAATAGGCGAAGTCGAGCTTTTTCCCGTCGGCATGCGACAGATGCGGCAGCAGCGAAAAGCCTCTCACGAAAGGGAAATTCGCATCCAGCGCGACCGTGACGGTTCCCGGAAATTCCTTATCCATGTGCGTGGCAAGCGCCTTTGCGAGATCGCGCATGTCCGGGGTGACGTAGTTGCGGTTCAACAGGCAATAGATCGGGGAGCGGATCACGAGCCTGTCTGCGGCGCCGGCGACGCAGGAGAGGGGAACCCGTCCGAAGATCGGAGCGGCGAGGCTTGCGGCAAGCGTGGCGCTGCCATAGCAAAGCAGGAAGATCGCAAGCTTTGCCGGAAATCGCCGTAGGCCGCAGGCGCGTGAGGCGGCCAGCGTCACGAGATAGGCGATGCCGCCGATCTGCGTCAGCAACGTCAGAATGAGAACGATCACGGCGTGGAAAGCAAAACGGAACACGGAAGGGGCCTTGGGAACGTTGCCATTCCCATAGGCGAGGGGATGGTAGCGCGCAAGGCGGATGGCGGGGAGCGCGCGGCTCATTTGCGTGTCCCTTGGAATGCTTTGAATTGACAGGATCAATTACCTGACTAAAGTCAGATAATATGGCTTGCGATCCTATCTCTCGTGTCCGTCGCTTCAACCGTGCCGTTACCTCCGAAGTCGGCGCTCTCGATACGTCTTTCCTCGGACGCGGCCGTCCGCTGGGTGCTGCCCGCGTCCTCAATTCGATCGGCCGGGGGCAATCGGATGTTGCGGTGATCCGCGATTATCTCGGTCTTGACTCTGGCTTGATGAGCCGTCTGCTGCGCAGTCTGGAAGAGGAGGGGCTCATCGAGACGGTGTCGAACCCGCAGGACGCGCGTCGCCGCGTTGCCAGGCTGACTGAAACCGGCCGTTCCGAGTTTCTGGCTTATGAAGCGCTTTCCAATGCGCAGGCGAAATCGCTTCTGGCGCGCCATCGTCGCCCGGACGAACTGCTGCGCGCCATGGATATCGTCGCTTCCTCGCTGAGACGTGAGCAGATCGTGCTCGAGGAGAAAGACCCTCGGCACGAGGACGCCAGCTATTGTCTGAACGAATACTACGGCGAACTTGCACGCCGCTTCGAGAAGGGTTTCGATGTGGCGCTTTCTCGCGATCCCGACGCCAAGGATATGATCCATCCGCACGGTGCGTTCCTGGTGGCCATGTCGGATGGCCTGCCGATCGGCTGTGTCGGGCTGAAGGGCAATGGCGGTGAAGTCGCGGAGATCAAAAGGCTCTGGGTCGCCCCATCCGCGCGTGGCCTTGGGCTCGCAACGCGCCTTATGACGGCCGCCGAGAACATCGCGCGCGAGCTGTCCATCAAGCTCCTGCGTCTGGATACGAATAGCGCTCTGCCCGAGGCAACACGGCTTTATCGCGGAACTGGCTGGAGCGAGATCGAACGTTTCAATGATGACCCATACCCGGACACGTTCTTTGAAAAACGCCTTTAAGCGAAGGTCGCTTTGTGCTGTCAAAATGTTGATCGTGCGAACGTCCGTGTTTTTGGCCCTTCGGCAATTTGAAACGGAACACCAGTCAAGGTGATAGCAGATGTTCCCCATGCTCCTCCCTCCTTCCTGTGGCGAGCACAGGAAGGAGGGAGGAAGGCGCCGCCTGGCCCTTCGCATGGCTGAGGGCGCTCGGCCCTGCAATCGATTCACTGGATCGATCGCTCCTGCTTCGCAGGACCGGGCCTCACCCCTGAGAATCAGGCAGCGAAGCGCTCGGCGGGCGGGCGGCGGCGCAGGTTCGGCTGTGTCACCGCAGGCGGGTTGTAGGCTGCCTCCAGCGGGCCGGTGTCGGTGCCGGGCGGGACGATCGCGTCGATCCGGTCGAGGATTTCGTCCGTCAGGCTCACCCCGGCGCCGGCAAGCAGATCGTCAAAGTGCTCCATCGTGCGCGGGCCGATGATTGCCGAGGTGACGGCGGGATGGGCGATAGCGAAGGCCATCGCCATGTGTGCCAGCGAAAGCCCTGCCTGCTGCGCGAGCGGGATGAGCCGTTCGACCGCGTCCAGCCGGCGCTCGTCGTTCATCTGCCTGGGGAAGCGTTTGGCGCGGGCGCTGTCGGGTTGCGGTGCACCCTTGCGATACTTGCCGGTGAGCATGCCCATCGCCAGCGGGCTCCACACCATCGCCCCCATTCCGTAACGCTCGCAGGCGGGCAGAACCTCGCGTTCGATACCGCGGTTGAGGATCGAATAGGGCGGCTGCTCGACGCGGAAGCGGGCCAGCCCGCGGCGCTCGGAAACCCATTGCGCCTCGACGATTTCCGAAACGGGAAAGGTCGACGATCCCAGCGCCCGCACCTTTCCCGCCCGCATGAGGTCGGTAAGGGCGGATAGCGTCTCCTCGATGTCGGTATCGGGGGCTGGCCGGTGGATCAGGTAGAGATCGATATGGTCGGTCTGCAGGCGGCGCAGCGTCTCCTCGACCGCCCGCGTCAGCCAGCGGCGGGAGTTGCCCTGGCGGTTTGGGTCGTCGCCCATCGGCAGATGCGCCTTGGTGGCGAGCACGACGTCGTCGCGCCGGCCCTTGAGCGCCTTGCCGACGATCTCCTCGGATTCGCCGCGGCTGTAGATATCGGCGGTGTCGATGAAGTTTATGCCGGCATCGAGCGCCTTGTGGATGATCCGGATCGAATCCTCGTGGTCGGGATTGCCAGCAGCGCCGAACATCATCGCGCCGAGGCAATAGGGGCTGACCTTGATGCCGGTTCTTCCAAGCGTGCGGTATTGCATGGTCTGTTCCTTTTATTGGGGAGGCGGACTTCGTGCGCGTCGATGTGGCCAACACCGTCACGCCATGTTACATAAGCGGAACCGCATTCCGTTTATATACGGAACAATGTTCCGTTTCGCAAGTGAGTGAATGATGAGCGACGAGAGAAAAGAGCAGGAGGACGGCCGGCGAGCTGGGGAAAGAGCGGAGAAGCCCGTGCGCGCCGACGCCAAACGCAATCTCGACGGACTGCTTCAGGCGGCAATGGCGGTATTTGCGAGTTCTGGCGTCGACGCCCCAGTGCGCGAGATTGCGGAGAAGGCCGGCGTCGGCATCGGCACCGTCTACCGGCATTTTCCCGAGCGTTCCGATCTTGTCGTCGCTGTCTTCCGCCGCGAAATCGATGCCTGCGCCGACGCCGCGCCGATCCTTGCAGCCGAACATGCGCCGGGCGAGGCACTGGCCAGATGGATGCAGCGGTTCGTGGATTTCATCGCGGCCAAGCGCGGGCTTGCGGCGGCCCTGCACTCCGGCAACCCGGCTTTCGATCCCTTGCCCGCCTACTTCCAGCAGCGACTGCATCCCGCCCTTCGCTCGCTTCTCGACGCCGCCGCTGCCGCCAGCGAGGTGCGCACCGATATCGCTGCCGAGGATCTTCTGAATGCGGCTGCGAGCCTCAGCATGCACGCCTACGCCCAAGGGCCTGAACATGCCCGGCGCATGGTTTCCCTGCTGGTCGACGGGCTGCGCTACGGCGCGGTTCCGAGATGAAGATGCGCCGATGAAACGGGCTGTCGCCCGCCGCCGCTATGCGTTGGGGCGGGCGACAGCCTGGGATCATCAGGTCCGCATCGACAGCTCGATATCTTCTTCGAATGGCGTCGAGAGGTAGCCGGCTGCGGGCGAGCGTACGCGGGCGAGGTATTCCGGGCAGAGGTCGGCATTGTCGGCGACGATAAGGGCGCATGGCCTCAGGCGGTCTTCGACCAGTTCCAGGATATCGCGATAGAGCGCCTTGGCGCCATCGAGGAAGAGCAGGTCGATCGCCTCCGGGAGATCGGTGCTCAGGGTCTTAAGGGCATCGCCTTCGCGGATCTCGACGAGGTCGATGAGGCCGCCGGCCGTCAGGTTGGCGCGGGCGCGGACCAGCTTCGACGGCTCGAACTCGCTGGTGATCAGCCGGCCGCCGCCATTGTCGCGCAGCGCGGCTGCGAGATGGAGGGTCGAGATGCCGAAGGATGTGCCGAATTCGACGATCGTACGTGCGCGGCTGCTTCGCGCCAGCATGTAGAGCAGCGCGCCGGCCTCCCTGGAGACGGGAAGCCAGAGATCCCTGAGGCGCCCGTAAAGGTCGAGATATTCGGTCTTGCTGCCGATCAGGCGCATTCGCTCATCACCTGACAGGGCCGACATTGCCGGGCTCGTCGCCGTGGCGGCCTCTTCGAATAGGCCATCGAGCAGGGGCGCCAGCGGGGCGGTGGTCAGTGTCGTCATGTCATATCTCCTTGGTGACAGGTTCTTGTGTGGAGTGAAAAATACGAGTAATTCGTCGCATCTGCTATTCGCATTGCGGAGCGCTGCCATGACCGATCGCCCAAGAGCCCGGATTTCCTCGCGAAAACAGCCCAAGCAGGCCCGCTCGGCGGAACTCGTGGCGGCGATCCTGGATGCCGCTGCTCAGGTTTTGGCGCGGGAAGGCGCGCAACGCTTCACCACGGCGCGGGTGGCCGAAAGGGCGGGCGTCAGCATCGGATCGCTCTACCAGTATTTCCCCAACAAGGCGGCGATCCTCTTCCGGCTGCAGAGCGACGAATGGCGGCAGACAACGGACATGCTCGGCGGCATCCTCGCCGATGCGCAAAGGCCGCCGCTCGAACGGCTGCGCCGCCTCGTCCATGCCTTCCTCCGCTCGGAGTGCGAGGAGGCGGCGATGCGCGTGGCGCTCCATGACGCAGCACCCCTTTATCGCGATGCGCCGGAGGCGCAGGCGGCGAGGGCATCGGGGGACCGCATCGTCGAGCTATTCATGCAGGAGGCTTTACCCTACGCGCCGGAGGCGACCCGGACCCTTGCCGGCGACCTGATCACCACGACGCTCGGCACGGTGGGCAAGCAGTTCTCGGAGGCACCCCGAAGCGCTGCCGAGATCGACGCCTATGCCGACGCCATGGCCGATATGTTCTGTGCCTACCTCGAACAGCTTGGGGCTGGCCGGGACGGGGCATGATGTTCCGGCTGCGCTCCATTGGGCCCGGTGCTCCCAACACCCTGGTACTCCGGGGCGCTGGCGCGAGGTGGCGGTGTGAGGGGATGGCAAGCGAAAGCGCTGCATTCCAGCGCCTGTCATCGCAGAATGCTATGGTGCCTCAATGGATGGAGTAGGTCCTACTGGTGGTCCAGTTGCTTCGACAGCCCGGCAAAAAGCCTGTCGCAGTCGGTGTTCATCTGGACGAGATCGACGGCGACGGTGATGGCGTGGCGTCCTTCGATGCTGTCGATGTCGAGCTTCCTCTCGCAGCACCATTGCCGAACGGCATCGGTGACGATGGTTATTTCATCATCATTGAGCGAGATGAGCGACAGGAGCATCTTCGTACCCTCCATGAAGCGGCAAGAGCACCTATGGTCTCTCAAGCGGTCGTGTCGATGTTCCGATGGCGTTTACTCTACGCTCATTCCGCGGCAATACCACGGCCATTTTGACACGGCTTGGTGACAGCCGAACGATCCCGGCAGGCGGCCGTGAGCGGGTCACCTGCCAGGATTGTTTGATCTTCTGCAACGGATTTTCGTCTTGATGTTGCTGACTCCTTCGATGCGGCCGAGGTATTCCATCTGGACGCGCCTAGGATACCGACCGGGGCGCGTTCATTTCGCGAGCACGATATGCGTGGCGTGTTCGGTTGCGACATGCTCGGCAACGCGGAAGCCGAGGGCCGGGAGGTCGATGCCCGTGAAGATCGCTTCGCCCTTGCCGAGGACGACCGGCGAGATGGCGAAATGCAATTCGTCGATCAGGCCGGCCTGCAGATATTGGCGGACGGTGCTGACGCCGCCACCGATTTTCACGTCCTTGTCGCCGGCCGCAGCCACCGCCTTGTCAAGCGCTTCCTCGATGCCGCCGGTGACGAAGTGAAACGTCGTGCCGCCCTCCATGACGATCGGTTCGCGGGGATAATGCGTCAGGATATAGGTCGGCGCATGATAGGGCGGGTTCGGCCCCCACCAGCCTTTCCAGGCGTCATCCGGCCACTCGCCGCGGATGGGGCCGAACATGTTGCGCCCGAGAATGAAGGCGCCGAAATTGGCCATGCCGCGAGCCGCATAATGCTCGTCAACGCCTTCAGAACCGCCGTCCTTTCCGATCATCGCGCGGAAGGTGCGGGTGCGGAAAAACCATTCGAACATCTCCGTCCCCCGCTTGCCCAGCGGATCGCTCATGCTTTGCTCCGGCCCGGCGCCGAAACCATCTACGGAAAGGGAAAATGCTGCGACACGAACCTTGGGCATGCTCTCCTCCATATGATTGCAATTTGAAACTGGTTGCGTTGTCGCATAAGTGATCCTATATTGCAACCAGTTTTTAATAGGAGAATATCGTGGATATCGAACTGCGGTCGGGTTGCCCGATCAACCTGACGATGGAAGTGCTGGGCGACCGGTGGAGCCTCATCATCATCAGGGACATCATGTTTGGCAATCGCCGCCATTTCCGCGATCTTCTGACTCATTCGGAGGAGGGGATCGCCTCCAACATTCTCGCCGCCAGGCTGAAGCGTCTGCTTTCGCTAGGGTTCATCAGCAAGCGGGACGATCCGAGCCACAGTCAGAAAGCGATCTACAGCCTCCTGGAGCCGGCGATTCAGCTCGTTCCCGTCTTCGCCATGATCGGCGCTTGGGGGCGGCGCCATCTACCTGTGAGCGAGGAACTGAGCATCCGCGCGCAGCTTCTCGAAGAAGGCGGGCCGCCGCTCTGGGACGAGTTCATGGACGATCTCAGGCAGATCCACATTGTTGATCCGATCGGCGGCGCCAACGGAACATGCACCTCGCCCGTGCTGGCGAAGCTGACGGCGGCATTCCTAGAGGTTCGCGCGAGATCATTGTCGCAGGCATCCTGAATATACAGGAAAGCAGTCAGCCCGATCAGCCTCCGGCGCCCTGGTATTTGCCTGTGGCGTAGCGCCAATGAGCGATTGCTATCAACACCCAAATCGGGCCGGCCACAAGAGATGCTGGCCCGGCCCAATCCCCGAGGATCGGGATGGGCTTGCCGAGCAGGGCGCCGACAGGGACGGAACTGGTCAGGGCGAGCGGAACCGCGGTTATGAGGATGGTTTGTATGCCGCCGGGGAAAATGTTGAGCGGGTAGCGCGTCAATTCCCAAAAGCCGAAGAAGATCGAGAAAAGGTGGTTGGAGCGTACCCAGATCAGCGCCGTGGCGCCGATCATGGTAATAAGGGCAGCGGTCAGCAGCGTTGCGCTGATGAGCGCAGCAACGAGGAACGACACGGACCAGACCGACCAGGCGAAGTCGACGGACAGGACCGCCCAGCCCATCAGCACCACCGCGAGGATGACGTGGCCGGTATAGCTGATGTTGAGGCCGGAAAAGACCAGATAGGCCCAGGGGCTGAAAGGCTTGACCAACAGTGTGTCGAAAGTGCCGAGCCGCACCAGTTCTTCGAGATCGCGCAATTGCACGAAACTCATCGCGGCGCCGAGCGAATAAGCGAGCAGCTGGAAACTAAAGAGCAGGGCAAGCTCCGGCCAGGTCCAGCCGCCGAGCGTGTCGAAGCGGGCGAGCAGGATGCCGATGGTGGCGAAGACGCTGCCATAGGAAAGGATCTGCGCAAGACGGTCGAGCCAGAAGGCGCCGCGATATTCCATCTGGGAGCGGACATGCATCCGGACCAGCAGCGGAAGGACGCGCAGGTGACGAATGAGCACAATCAACCTCCCTGCACGGTGATGCGGCCGGAGGCCCGGCGCCACAGCCAGCTGACGCCGGCAAGGAACAACGCGGCCCAGACAAGGCCCAGGCCGAGATGGAGCCAGACATCGGCCATGGAAAGCCTGCCGAGATAGACGGCATTGGGATAATAGACCACCCAGGCGAAGGGCAGGTGGCGGGCAATCGCAGCCAGCGGTTCCGGGAAGAACCAGAACGGTATCAGTAGGCCCGAGAACAATTGCAGAAGGGCGCCCAGGATCCAGTCCAGCGAGAAGCTCGTCATCAGCCAGAAGGCGACGAGGCCGAAGAGCGCCGACATCAGGAACAGCAGCGTAAAGGATAGCGCCCAGAAGGCGATGAACATCAGGCCATCGAACAGGCTTGCCGGCGGCAGCATGCCGTAAAACAACGCGGTGAAGGCGACGGTCGGAATGACCTGGGTCATCAGGCGATAAACAAAGCTGCCGCATTCGTTGGCGAAGAGATAGAGCGGATAGGATAAGGGCTTGAGCAGCCAGACCGCGACATCGCCTGTTTTGAGCGACCGGCCGATCTCGCCAATGATCCTTTCGGGGCGGGTTGCGCCCATCACGGCGCCGCCGAGCAGCGCATAGGTCACCATCTGCTGCAGGGAGACCCCGTCGACCACGATTGCGCCGACGCCGGCATAGGCCGCCTGCCAGATAGCGACACGCGCAAAGACCTGCACGAGTTTGCCGAAGATATTGGCCCATACTTCGTTGCGGTAGGCGAGTTGCGAATGGAAGGAACTGCGCGCGAAGGCGAAATAGGCGCTCATGATGCCCGGGCCTTGGCATTGCTACGCCGGTCGGCGTTGCGGCGCTGGTAGAAGGTGCGGATGACCTCTTCGATGTCGGGCTCGTGCAGCGCCACGTCCTTGAGGTCGCGTCCGCTGCCGACCTCCGACAGGATTGCGACCAGCGAGATGTCTTCTCGCTCGATGAGATAGTTCTTGCGCAAGCCCTCGTCGCTGACGAGAGCCGCTGTGCGCAATGGCAGCGGTCCAGGGTCACTGGCAAATTCGAGTGTCAGCCGCCGGGCAGAGCCCAATGCCGCGCGCAGGCTCTTCAACTCGCCGTCGAAGATGAGCCTGCTGTGATCGACCATGATCAGCCGCGGGCAGATGGTCTCGATGTCCTGCAGGTCATGGGTGGTGAGAATGATGGTGACGCCGCGCTCGCGGTTGATTTCGGCGAGAAAGCGCCGAACCGCATCCTTGGCGACCACATCAAGACCGATGGTCGGTTCGTCCAGAAAGAGGATCTTGGGGTCGTGCAGCAGTGACATCACGATCTCGGCGCGCATGCGCTGACCGAGGCTGAGCTGGCGCACCGCGCGGTCGAGAAAGGGCGTCAAGTCGAGCAATTCGCTGAATCGCCGGAGATTATCCGCATAACGCGCGACGGGAATATCATAGATGCGCTGGTGCAAGGTAAAACTGTCGACCAACGGCAGATCCCACCACAGCTGGCTGCGTTGGCCGAAGACAACGCCGATCTCGCGCGCATTGTCCATCCGCCTGAGATGTGGCGTCCGGCCGAGCACCGAGAGCGTGCCGGCGCTCGGCACCAGGATGCCGGTCATCATCTTGATCATCGTGGATTTGCCAGCGCCATTGGGGCCGAGATAGCCAACGGCTTCGCCCGCCGCGATGTCGAAACCGATGTCGGAAACGGCCAGGACTTCCGTATATTCGTTGGTCACCAACGTTTTCAGCGCGCCCAGCAAGCCCGGAAATCGCTTGTGCTGCCGGAAGCGTTTGCTGACGCCCCGTGCCTCGATCAAAGCCGTCATGTGTATTTCCTCGAGGGTAATTCCAGCCGATTCGGCAGCAGCATCCAAGCTAACGCGGGGTTCGGCCAGTTCAAGCAAAAGTCGCTTTTTTGGCGTTACTCAATCGAACCTGGCCTTTTGCGTTGACAGCCATGATCAATCGATTCCTGTTAGGATCATGAGGATTCTCGCAATATCCGGCAGCGCCCGGCTCAATTCCACCAATACGGCTATGCTGCGGGCGATCCGTGCCATAGCGCCCAGTGATATCGAGGTTTCGATCTTCGATGGCGTCGGACGGTTGCCGGTATTCTCGCCTGACCTCGAGGGAGAATCTCTACCGGAGGCGGTGAGGGATTTCATAGATGTGATCGCCAAGAGCGACGGGGTGATCATTGCCAGCCCGGAATATGTGCGATCCATCCCCGGCGGCCTCAAGAATGCGATCGACTGGCTCGTATCGGGAGATGAGATCGTTCATAAGCCGATCGCCTTGCTGCACGCCTCGCATCGAGGTGATGACATGCTGGCAGGTCTTCGCACCGTTCTTGCGACCATCACCGACCGTTTCGCGGAGGATATCTACCTCCGGCTCCCTTTGATGAAACTGGATCCAGCCGAGGTGCTTCGAAGCATCGAGACAGCGGAGAACCGTTCCAGGGTGCAGGCCTATCTTCACGCATTCTCGGCCTATTGCAGGGCAGACGCCGAGACTGCCTGAGGCTCGCCTCTCCATCATCGAACCTCCATCAGAAGGCCGCTCTCGAACGCCGATTTGTCGTGAAGGGTGTGCAGAATGACAAGCGGGGCTGCGAGCAGTGCGGCGAGGATGAAGGCGGAGAGGAAGTGTCTCGTCAGGAGACGAAGGATAGGTCGGATCATCTTGATCTCCAGCTGCCGCGAATATTCCTTGTGCTGGACCTCAACAATTGCAGCAGCATGACCGGCTGCCTTGCAAGCTCCGCAATGCTGCTGCAACCCTTGTGGCAGACAGAGGGGGTTAGCGAGACAATGGACGGGCGATGCGGATACTGCTGATAGAGGATGAGAGGGAGCTGGCCGAGGCGCTGTCGGCCGCGCTCGGCAAACATGGGATCGTCACCGACCACACGATGCATCTGGCAGACGCCGTCGAGTTGACGCGGCAGAACCTCTACGATGCGATCCTGCTTGACCGGCGTCTGCCTGACGGGGAGGGGCTGAGCTTCATTCCGGAGCTCAGGCGGACGGGCAAGGATACGCCGATCATCGTGCTGACGGCGCGCAACGAACCGAAGGAGCGGATCGAAGGCCTCGACCTCGGGGCCGACGACTATCTCGGCAAGCCGTTCCTGGTCGAGGAGCTGATGGCGCGGTTGAGAGCCGTGCTGCGGCGATCGCCTGAACTGGCCGAACTCAAGATCACTGCCGGACGGATGGTGATCGACCCGCTGCATCTGAGCGTCACCGTCGATGCCGTGCCGCTGGACCTGCCCCGGCGCGAACTTCTGGTGCTGGCGGCACTCGCAAGGCGCAAGGAGAAGACCGTGCTGCGCTCGACGCTCGAAGCGGCTGTCTACAACTACGAAGAGGAAATCCAGTCGAACGCGCTCGACGCGCATATATCGCGGCTGCGCAAGCGGCTGATCGATGCTGGGGCCGGCGTCGCGATCCATAACATTCGCGGCGTCGGTTACCTCATGAAGGAAGAATGATGACCAAGGCGCAATACACCAATCCATCGCTTTGGTGGCGGCTGAGCTGGCAACTCAGCATTGTATTCGTCGCCGTGGTGGCGGCGGTGATCTTCGGTCTCTGTGTTTATGGTGCGACGATCCTTTCTCCCAACGTCGCGCTGGAGGATCATGTCACCGCGGTACTGGCCCGGTCCGTCGCGCTCGATGCGCAGGGCCAGCTTGAAATACGCGATACGCCAGAGCTGGCGTCGCTCAAGGAGCAGTATGACGGGCTTTGGTATGTCGCCGCCACGACGAACGGTTCTTCGGTATCCTATGGCGCCATTCCTGCAGCCTATAGTGAACTTGCGCATCTCACCCATTTGTTCCAGGGCGCAGACATCAGGGGATCGGTCGGCACCAACGAGATCGCGTCCGTTGAAAACGTGGAGACTGCCATAGGCGAGCTCCGTGTTCTGTTTGGCGGCGTCGCCGACAAGGGTTGGCCCGTTCTTGTCCTTATGGGCGCCGTCTATCCGATCTATGTCTCGCTGCTCACCGTCGCCTTGCCGGCGGTTTTTCTTGCCGTTCCGCGAATTGTCAGGCGTGCCCTGGCCAGTGTCAGCGAGGTTGCCCGCAAGGCATCGGAGATCGAACCTCGCCGCTACGATGCACGCCTGCCTCTGGACGGCATCCCCAAGGAGGTGGCCCCGCTGGTGATTGCCTTCAACGAGGCGCTTGACCGGCTGGAAAATGAATTCCGCAAACGGCAACACTTCCTGATCGATGCCGCGCATGAACTCAGGACGCCGATCGCGATCATGCAGACGCGGATCGACGGAACACCCGAGGGCCAGGACCGCAGGCGATTGCTCGATGACGTCGCGCGGCTCGCCGAGACTGCCGAACAACTGCTCGATTTCGAGCGTAACAATCAGGCGATCGATCTGCACGAAACGATCGATCTCGTCGAAGTCGCCCGAACGGTCGTTGCCGATCTCGCGCCGCTGGCGATTGCCGACGGCTATCAAATCTCATTTCTATGCGAGGCGGAGAGCCTTGAACGCCGGGGCAGCCCTTCCGCGCTGCCGCGGGCGGTGAGCAACTTGGTGCGCAACGCCATCGACCACGGCGGCAACACGGGGATGATCACGGTTTCGGTATCGCGCGCACCTTCCGGCGGCGGCCGGATCACCGTCACCGACGAAGGGCCGGGTATTCCGGCCGAACATCGGGAGCTGGTGTTCGAGCCTTTCTATCGCGTCACCCCGAAAAGCAGGGGCGCCGGTCTCGGCCTCAGCCTCGTCAAGCAGGTCGCCGCAAATCATGGCGGCGAGGTCAGCATCGAGAGCAGTGCTGCCGGGACGCGAGTGGTGATCGAACTCGCATAGGTCAGCCTGCTTGAGCAGCATCCGCCCTGGTTTTGACCAGGAAAGGCTCTGGGAAGCGATCTGTAATGTTGCGGCAATTGTCGACCGCCACTTTCGCCCGACACTAGAGCGCCGCGCGTCCGACAGGACGCGCCAAGCACGCTCTAGCACTTTAAACTGCGCATAATCCTTTCCGAAAATCGATCTCGATATTCGGGGTTATGCGCTATCGGCGACGGAGGCCAGACAGCGTGCGCAGCAATCCATTCCCATTTTCCTTGCCCGTGGCGTCGAGAGGCTTGTCTCTCGCACTGCCCTTGGCGCTCACCATGGCCGCGGCCGGTTGCAGCTCGGTGCCACTGAAGGAGGCCGGCACGCTTTCTTCCTACGGCAATCTCGGCGCGCCGAAGGGCAAACTGTCGAAATCGCGCGTCTATGTCGATGGGACGCGCCTTAGCCCGGCAAAGACGGTGAGCATCGTGCCGACGACCTTCGCTTTCAGCGCCGCGACCCGCGTCAAATCGGACGCCGACCGCGTGATGGTGGCGAACGCGCTGGACCGGGCGCTCTGCATTTCGCTCAGCGACAAATATCAGCTGGTCTCAGCCGGCCAGCCGGCGGACCTGACAATCCGCTCGGTCGTCACCGACATCGTGCCGACCAACAAGGCGATGGCCGGTGTTTCGACCGTCGTGACCGTCGGTACCGGTTTCGTGCTGCCGGTCGGCGTGCCGCGGCTGCCGGCCGG
>NZ_JALBGX010000096.1:0-25320 GCF_023006465.1 Rhizobium sp. PRIMUS64
AGCGGCAGCGCGTGGCACTGGCGCGGGCGCTGGTGAGCCGGCCGGGCGTGCTGGCGCTTGATGAACCGCTCGGCGCTCTCGATGCGCTGACGCGGATCAGCATGCAGGAACTCATCAACCGCGTCTGGCGCGAACTCGGTTTCACCGCCGTGCTCGTCACCCATGATGTCAGCGAGGCGGTGCATCTCGCCGACCGGGTCATCGTGCTCGACGAGGGGCGGATCGCGCTCGATCTTCCCATTCCTTATCCACATCCGCGCCGGCACGGCCATCCCGGCCTCGCCGAGCTCGAAGGCCGGCTGCTTGCCGCGATCCTCGGCACCGACGGCGGGCATTGATCCCAGCGCCGTTTGCGAAGCTGCATGATCAATGGCGGAAATGCATAGGCGCCTGGGTATGAGACATTCACCCGTCTCTGCCGAGGCGCGCTGCCACGTGCGCCAAAATCAGCAAAAACAGTTTCCCTAAGCGTCTCACGTTCAGCTTGACTCACCTATACCTCTATGGCTATACGTTAATCCATAGCCAGCGGGGTATGGATTGTAGATGTCAAACGCTCAAGACTTGCTCTTCAGAACGCTCGCCGATCCGACGCGGCGGGCTCTTTTCGAACGTCTGTGCCGCGAAGGAGAGAAGACGGTCGGGGCTTTGACGGCACGCGCTGGGGTCTCGCAACCGGTCGTCTCGAAACATCTCGGAATCCTGAAGCAGGCCGGATTGGTGCGTGACCGTCACGAAGGTCGCCAGACGCATTATAGCGCGCAGCTCGGTGCGCTGGCGCCGCTGGTCGACTGGACAAGTGAGATGGCTGGTTTTTGGCAAAATCGGTTCGACCAGCTGGAAGATCTACTGAAAAGGATGGACCAATGACCGAAACATCGACTGAAACCCGTTCCGTCGTCGTCGAGCGAGAGATCCCTTTTCCGCCGGAAAAGATCTGGCGCGCGCTCACCCAGCCGCATCTGATCGCGGACTGGCTGATGAAGAATGACTTCGTGCCGGTCGTGGATCACCGTTTTAAGCTCAGCGCGGATTGGGGATCCGTCGATTGCCAGGTCCTGGAAGTCGAGCCGAACAAAACCCTGTCTTACACCTGGGCTGCCTATGATCTGGCAAGCGTCGTCACCTGGACTCTCACGCCTATGGGCACGGGCACGCACCTGCGTATGGAGCAATCGGGCTTCCGGCCGGATCAGCGGCAGGCTTACGGGGGCGCCAGGAGCGGCTGGCAACAATTCTTCGCAAAGCTGGAGCAGGTGCTGGCGCGGATCGAGTGAGACAGATGCCAACGGATACGCCATCCGCTTCGGCTCGTTTTCGCAGGAGGTTCCCGTGAATTGGAATAACTGGTGTCGGCAGATCCACCGTTGGCTGTCCATTGCCTTTACGCTGGCCGTCATAATTAATATCATCGCCATGGTGCAGGAGAGATCCTCCGTCGGGGTGGGGCTTTTGGCGCTTCTTCCGCTCGCCTTGCTATTACCCACCGGTCTGTACTTGTTCGCCCTGCCTCATGCCACCAGATGGCGCAGCGCGAGGCGCAGCAGCGGATGGGGGTGAACAGAATGGCCGGCAAGACATCCAAGACCGCAGCGAAGGTCACGAGGAAGACAGCCGCCAAGTCTGAGAGCGCGGGGCCGCCCCTTCTTTCGGGGGGCAACCCTCAGATTGCCAAGGGTTACGGTGACGCTCCCGTGCAAGCCTACATCGCCGCCATGCCCGGCTGGAAAAGCGATGTCGGGCATCGCCTCGATGCGCTCATCACGCGCACGGTGCCTGGGGTGTACAAGGCCGTGAAATGGAACTCGCCCCTCTATGGCATCGAAGGGCAGGGCTGGTTCCTCGGTGTCCATTGCTTCGCGAACTACATCAAACTCGCTTTCTTCCGCGGCATGTCGCTCAGTCCCATCCCGCCCGGCGAGTCCAAACAAAAGGAAGTGCGTTACTTCCACATCCATGAGGCAGACCAACTCGACGAGGCTCAGCTCGCCGCCTGGGTGGAGCAAGCCAGCCAATTGCCCGGTGAACGAATGTGAGCGGACGCCAGGTCATCAGCACTTAAGGGATGGAGGAGCGATATCGATGAAGAAAGCCACGGCAACCATGAAGAAAAGCGGCTCGAGCGAAGAGAAGGACGGAGACTCTCCTTCTCGTTTGATCGATGCGAGAATCGAGGAGTTGAGCGATTGGCGAGGCCAGACGCTCGCTCGGGTCCGAACTCTGATCAGGCAGGCCGAGCCCGAGGTGGTCGAGGAATGGAAGTGGAGAGGGGTTCCCGTGTGGGAGCGCGCCGGTATCATCTGCACCGGCGAGACCTACAAAAGCGTGGTGAAGCTGACCTTCGCCAAAGGCGCTTCGCTGGAGGACCCTTCAGGCCTTTTCAACTCCAGCCTTGACGGCAATACCAGGCGCGCCATCGATTTCCACGAAGGCGATGAGATTGACGAGCAGGCGTTGAAGACGCTCGTTCGCGCCGCCGCAGCACTCAACACGTCAACGCGAGCTGCGGCTCGCCCCGCCAGCTCCCGAAAAAAACCGAGCAGCGCTTGATGCTTGGCAAGATCGCCTGAAACGCGTCGCATCGAACTTGATTTGGCGACATGTGTCAGTGAATCGGGCTTTCCTCGCGCTCGAGGAAGAGCTCCAGATTGTCGAGGCCGATTTCGGTACCCTGGAGGCGGGCGCCGTTGTCGGCGTAGCCGTCGAGGAAGACCACCTGTTCGGTGAAGACCATTTTGGTGCCGCCGGGTTCGGCTTCGAAGGCGACGGTTGTGAGCGAGGCGGAGATGCGGGTTTCGCCGAGCTTCATCTCATAGACATAGATGATGCGGGCATTGGGCACGATATCGATGTACTGGGCATCATAGGCGTGCAGAAGGCCGTCGGTATCGGCGACGTAGTTCCTTTCCGTGCCGCCGGGGCGGAAATCGAGACCATAGTCCAGCGCCTGCCACTCGCCGTGGCAGGCGAACCATTGGCGTTTGGCCTCCGGCGCCGACCAGGCGCGGAAGACGCGAGCGACTGGCGCCTTCAGGTGACGCTCGATGACGAGAGTGGTGTGTTCGGCGGATGGCGTCGTCATTCGGGAAGGCTCTCCGTTTCATTGGCAAGAAATTGATCCAGCCTGTCGAAGGTGCTCGCCCAGCGGATCTTTCGCTGTTCTACCCAGCGCTCGACGGCAGCAAGCGCATCCTGTTGCAGCCGGTAGGTTCGCACCCGGCCGGATTTTTCGGAGAGCACGAGGCCGCTCTCCTCCAACACTTGCAGATGTTTCATCACCGTCGGCAAGGCAACGGCGAGCGGCGCGGCCAGTTCGGTGACGGAGGCCGGGCCGCGGCCGAGGCGATCGATCATGCCGCGGCGGCTGCGATCGGAAAGCGCATGAAACATGCGGTCGAGATCCGCCTGGCTGTCGATCATCCCGCTGCATCCCGGAAGCGGGCCGGCAGCTTCTCTTTGTAGGGGTAGAACTTGAAGTAGGGGCGGGCCTCTTCCAGTGCCCTTGCAAAGGACGGGCGCGCCAGCAGCCGATCGTAATAGGCGCGAAGGTTCGGCTGTTCCGCGGTGAAGGGGATCAGCGTCTCGGCATAGAAGAGCGCGGGGGCGGCGGCGCAATCGGCCATAGTGAAGCTGTCACCGGATATCCAGGGTTTGTCGGCGAGCTGCTTTTCGATCATCGAGTAAGCGGTGGCAAGCGTCGCCTTGGCGGCCGTCACCTCGATTTCGTCCGCCGTGCCCTCAGGACGCCGGAGATTGCTAACCAGCGTCTGCATCGGCGCCTGAACATAATGATCGAAGAAGCGATCCCAAAGGCGGACTTGCAGCGCCCGGTCGATCTCCAGCGGCAGCAGGCGAAGAGGCCCCGGATAATATTGCTCAAGATATTCGATGATGATCGATGTCTCGGGAATGGTGCTGTCGCGCGCCTCGTCCCGCAGCAGTGGCATCTTGCCGATCGGCCAGAAGCGGAAGAGATCGGCGCGCGAGCTTTCGTCGGAAAGATCGACGATGCGATTTTCGAAAGGGGTGCCGTTTTCATAAAGCGCGATCAGCACTTTGTGGCAGAAGGAGGCGAGCGGATGCCCATAAAGCACGAGCGACATGCGGCGACCTTTCCTATCGTTGCGGTAAACTTTGCCGATCGACTAACTATCAGGTCATGGCGCATCATGCAACAGATACTTCGCCAACTGCGAAACTATTCCGTCAGGCGAATATCAGGTGCATTAGCTTCAGCCGATATATCTGGCGATCACCAGATGGCCTGGTGTCGGCTGGCCGTCTTCCATGCGCACGTTGATATCCGATATCTCGACGAGTTCGAAACCGGTGGCCGTCAGGCGTTCTCTCACATAGGCGTCGGCATGGGCGAAGCGCTGGTGCGGGCCGACCATGTAGGCACGGCCGGCGAGTATTTCCTCGGGCAGGGTTTCTGAGGAGAAGATGAACAGGCCGCCCGGTGTCAGGTTCTCGGCGGCGCCGAAGAATAGCGGTTCGAGCGCGCCGAGATAGGGCAGCACGTCGGTGGCGGAGATGATGTCGAAGGCTTCCTCGTCGTTGTCGTCGAGAAAATCCTCGACCTCGGCGACGAAGAGCGTTTCGTAGAGGTCCTTCTCATGGGCGATCTCGACCATCTTCTCCGATATGTCGATGCCGGTCATATCGGCGCAGAGGTCGCGCAGCGCGCCGCCGGTGAGGCCTGTGCCACAGCCGAGATCGAGCAGCCGCTTGAACGGTTCGAGCTTCAGCGCCTGCAGGCGCTGGCGCACCAGCATCGGCACGTGATAGCCGAGCTGCTCGACGAGCACGTCCTCGAAAACCTCGGCATGCTGGTCGAACAAGGTCTCGACATAGGCGTCGGGCGCCTTGACCGGCGTTTCGCCGCGGCCCATCGCGGCAATGCGCACGGCCGCACCGCCGTGATCGTCGGGATCGATTGCCAGGACTTCCTGATAGGCTGCAACAGCCGCGTCGACATCGCCGGCCTTTTCCAGCGCCAGCGCGCGGTTATAGGCCTCGCCAAGGGCTTCTTCGTCGATCTTCTTTGCCATCGCAGTCCATCGTCCTTTTGTTTCAAGCATGCGTCTAAGGCTGCTTTCGATGTTTTGCAATGGCGCGCTTGCGGGCGCAGAATGGCCGAAAAGAAGACGAAGGGAGGAACGAGCCATGAAAATGGAGGAAGACAGGACGTCATTGGTACGGGAAGGAGAGGGCGCGCGGCCTTTGCTGCCAAGTACTCCAAGCGAGGTTACCAACACGCTCATTCATTATTACCGCGGTGAACTCGGACGGATGACAAGTTGGCGCGACCGCATCGACCGGACCTCCAACTGGGCGATCACCGTGGTCGCAGCACTGCTTTCGGTCTCGCTGTCGACGCCAACTTCGCATCACGGAGTGCTGCTGTTCGGGATGATGCTGGTGACGCTGCTGCTGATGATCGAGGCGCGGCGCTACCGCTTCTTCGATATCTACCGCGCCCGCATTCGTCAGATCGAGCGCTGCTATTTCGCCGAGATTCTGGCGCCGGAGGCCGGGGCCGGCGGCGAATGGGCGATGGTGGTCGCCCGCAGCCTGCGCAAACCGCGCTTCCTGCTCAGCTATCAGGAGGCGATGCACCGCCGGCTCAAACGCAATTACGGCTGGATGTATTTCATCCTGTTGCTCGCCTGGTGCCTGAAGATCTCGACGCCGAAACTGCAGACGGAGGGCATGCCGGCGCTGCAGGCGCAGTCATGGGCCTATGTCATCGACAATGCCGTGCTCGGGCCGGTTCCCGGCCTTGCGGTCATTGCCATTGTCGTCGTCTTCTATCTCGGCATGCTCGGTTTCGCGCTTCGCCCGGATCGCGACGAAGGCGAATTCGGCCATGGCGAGGCGCATGTCTGACGCGGTCAGTACATGCCGCCCGAACCGCTCACACTTTTCGGCATCCTGCTGCAGAGCCGATCAGTGCAGGATGAACTCGCCCTTCAGCGCCCGCCACTCGGTTGCCGAGATCAGCTTGCGGTGGATGTAGCGCACCGAATGCAGCGGCCCGTCGAGCTTCTCTTCCCAGAATTTCAGGAAGCCGCGCATTTCGGGAAAATCGGGGGCGAGGTCGTAGTCCTGCCAGACATAGGTCTGCAGGATCGCCGGGTGGTCCGGCAGGTGGTAGAGGATCTGGGCGGTCGTCAGACCGTAGCCCTGCAATTGTTTTTCCATGTCCTTGTGCATCGCATTCCACTTCTTCTTGTTCCCACTCGCGCGCTTATTAGCGCTACGTGATATGGAAACATGCGAGTGGTTAATGAAATCTTTACAGATACTTTATAAAAGGACAATTTATTTTTTATATCAATGACTTGGCAGCATCGTGCCGAGAGTGCTGCCAAGTCGCTTTGTCTCATGCATGCCGTTATCCCAAAACTGCGACACGCGTTTCGGCGTCACGCATCAGCGCTTGAGATGCCGGGTCAGGCGGCGTTCGATCCAGGCCCAGAGATGGCGTAAGGCCTCGACGATGACGAGATAGAAGATCGCCGCCCAGAGATAGGTCTGGTAGTCGAAGGTGCGGGAGAAGGCGTAGCGGGTTTCGCCCATCAGGTCGAGCACTGTGATGATGGCGACGACCGCCGAGCCCTTGATCAGAAGGATGATCTCGTTGCCATAAGGACGAAGCGCGACGATGAGAGCCTGTGGCAGGATGATTTTGCGGAAAGCGATGAACTTGTGGATGCCGAGTGCGGCAGCCGCCTCGTGCTGGCCATGCGACACGCTTTCGATCGCGCCGCGCAGGATTTCCGCCTGGTAGGCCGCGGTATTGATGGTCATGGCAAAGAGGCCGCAATACCAGGCATCGCGGAAGAACCACCAGATGCCGACGGCCTCAAGCTGCGGCCGGAATATGCCGAGGCCGTAATAGACCAGGAACAGTTGGGCAAGCAGCGGCGTGCCGCGGAAGAAATAGATGTAGCCGTAGGCCAGCGCATTCAGTACCCGGTTCTTCGACATGCGCGCCACGGCAAGCGGCAGCGACAGGATGGCGCCGCAGATGACGGAAATGAAAACGAGGCTCAGCGTTATCCAGAGACCATGGAGGTAGCGCGGCCCGTAACGGGTGAATTTTTCCGGATCCCAGCCATTGACGACGGAAAAGACAAGAAGCGCTGCGAGCAGAGCCCAGACGGCGACGAAGATATAGCCGGCCATGCGCGCCGGCGTCATCGGCTTCATCACCTCGCGGGGCGCGGGCTGCGGTGGGATCAGCGTTTCGGCATAGCTCATCGACTGATCTCCGAACGCTTGGCCCAACGCTCGACATAGACGAGCAGGAAGGAGGAGAGGATGGCGAGCACCAGATAGAGGCAACAGGCCAGGCCATAGAAGAAGAAGGGTTCCTTGGTCACGCGCACGGCGACACTCGTCTGGCGAAGGATATCGGCAAGGCTGATGATCGAGACGTAGGAGGTGTCTTTCAGCAGCACCATCCAGAGGTTCGTCAGGCCCGGCAGCGCGATGCGCACGAGTTGCGGCAGGATGACCAGGCGCAGCGTGCGGCCGCGATGCAGGCCAAGCGCGTCTCCCGCCTCATATTGTCCCTTGGGGATGGCGCGGAAGGCCGAGAGCAGCACTTCCGAACAGTAGGCCGAGAAGACGACCGAAAGCGCGATGACACCGGCGAGGAAGGCATTGATCTCGACCGGCGGCCCGTCATAGCCGACGAAGGTCAGCAGAGACTGGATCAGCATCTGCATGCCGTAATAGATGATGAAGAGCGTCAGAAGCTCCGGCAGACCGCGGAAGATCGTCGTGTAGATGCCGGCCGCCAGCCGCAGCGACTTCTCCTCCGACTGCTGACCGAGCGCCACCAGGAAACCGATGGCAAGGCCAATCGGCAGGGTGACGATCGCCACCGAAACGGTGATCTGCAGGCCAAGCGCGATCTCGTCGCCCCAACCGGTATCGCCACAGCTAAGAATCGTCGACGGCGCCAGCCAAGTGAAGATGCCAACGGGTCCGCACAGCGGATCGAAGATGTGCACAATCCAGCTCCAGAAGGAGCCCAGCGCGGAAAATAATCCGCCCATGCGAGAATTCCCCTCACGGCTTTTGCCGTTTTAATCTTGCCATCTTTGTCAAACAAAAATGGCGGAAGAGCAAGCCTTCCGCCATTACCTTCATCGGCCAGATAACGAATTTCTTATTCGCCGTAAACGTCGAAGTCGAAGTACTTGTCCTGGATCTTCTTGTATTCGCCGCTGGCACGGATCGCAGCGATCGCCGTGTTCAGCTTTTCCTTCAGCGGGTCGCCCTTGCGGATGGCAATGCCTGCGCCGTTGCCGTTGATTTCCTTGTCGACCGGCAGGGTCGTCAGAATCTTGCAGCAGGCGCCAGCGTCGGACTTCACCCATTCGGAGAGAACGACGACGTCGTCGATGACGGCGTCGACGCGGCCGCTGGCAACGTCAAGCTTGTATTCGTCAGCGGTCGGATAGAGCTTCAGCTCAGTGTCGGCGAGATGTTTCTCCGCATAGTTGGCATGCGTCGTGGAGGTCTGCGCGCCGATCACCTTGCCCTTGAGGCCGGCGACATCCGTGATCGTCGAATCCTTCGGCACGGCAATGGCCGGCGGGGTGTTGTAATACTTGTTGGAGAAGTCGACGAGCTTCAGGCGCTCCGGCGTGATCGACATGGAGGAAACGATCATGTCGAATTTCTTTGCGTTGAGCGCCGGGATGATGCCGTCCCAGTCGGTGCTGACGAAGGAGCATTCGGCCTTCATTTCAGCGCAGAGCGCCTTGGTGATGTCGATGTCGAAGCCCTGGATTGTGCCACTGGCATCAACGAATTCGAAGGGCGGATAGGTCGAATCGGTGCCGATCACATATTTCTCGCCATCGGCCATGGCCGAGCCGGCAAAAAGGGACATCGCCGCGATCGAGGCTGCCGCGAAAATACGGGTAGGATTAAGCATGAGGATCCTCTCTGTTGGTAGCCGCCGCTCCTTTTTCTCTTGGGCTGACGGCCGCAGTTCAACGGTGCTGAGACCGCCTTGCGGCGATAATCAGACTTTTTTTGATAGAATTGCAACACAAATCCCACCGCAATTGGGCGGTGCAAATAGCGGGCGAGATGAACGTCGGCAGACTGCAACATTCACGCGAGGTTAATCCCGACCTCCCTAGAACCGGAACAAATCGGCGGCTCGGCGATTGCCATTCCGCCGTTTCGCCTCAATGCGAAGCTAGGGGCGGAACCAGGGCCTTGCGGCCTTCAAGAAGCTCAAACAGGATCGAGGAAACCCGATGGGCATGAAATCAAGATTGTTCGCGAGCGCGACTTTTCCGCTGCTTTCTCTTTCGCTGGCGCTGCAGCCGGCATCGGCGATGGCGGCCGTACGCGACGTTGCGACGCAGGCTGCGGCCGTGCGGCAGGTCGAGCCGGGCAGCTTCGAGGTGGCGCAGGATGCGCCTTCCGAGGAGGAGTTGCTGAAGAAGAAAAAGCACAAGGAACAGGGGGAAGCCCCGGCCGAACAGGCGCCGGCCGCCGAGAAGCCGGCGCAGCAGGAAGCGCCTGCCGAAAAGCCGAAGGCCGAGCGGAAGGAAGCGCCTGAACCCAAGGCAGAGCCGGAAGCGCCGAAGGCGGAGGCACCGAAGGAGGTGCCCGCGGAGCAGCCTGAAAGCAAGCCCGAGCGGAAAGCCAAACAGCAGGCCCAGCCGGAGGCCGCGCCGCAGCAGGAAGAGCAGCCGGTAACGCAGGAAAAGCCGAAGAAGCCGAAGAAGCAGGAGACGCAGCAGGCCGAGCCGGAGGCTCAGCCGCAGCCCGAACAGCAGCCGGCAGCAAAGGAAGCTCAGCCGGAAACGGAACAGGCGCAACCTGAAGCCAAGCCGGAAGGCGGCAAGCGGGAGAAGGGGCAGGATAAGGCCCAAGGCAAAGATAAAGGCAAGGGCAAGGGCAAGGCTGAGACTGCCGCTCCCGAGGCGGTGACACCGACCGAAGAACAGGCCAAGCCCGAAGCCAAGCCAGAGGTGAAACCCGCAGCCGAGGCGCCTGCCAAGCAGAAGCCAAAGGGTGAGACTGCAGCACCTGCAGAAAATGCCCCTGCGGCTAAGACGACCGAAGATAAGGCAGCGGCCCCGGAAGCTGCGCCGGCCGAAAAGCCCAAGGATGGTACGGCGGCAAAGCCCGCCGGTGAACAGCCCGCCGGCGCACAGCCAGCCGCGCCCGCCACTGACACTGCTCAGCCGCAACCGGATGCCAGCGGCGGCCAGCAGGTGGAGCAGGCCATTCCAGCACCGGAAAAGGCTTCTCCCGAGGAGCTGGAGCGCCGGAAGAAGATCGCCGCAGATCCGGCCAAGAGCAACGAAACCGTCGTGCTGCCGGTCGAGAACGGCGCAGCCGTGCTCGACAGCGACAAGGATGCCGACCGCAGCAAGGGCCGCGAAGGCCGCCGCGACCGCGACAGGCAGCGCGCCGACAGCCAGGAAGTGAAGGTGCCGACCTCAGATGCCGATGCGCAGGCTGCCACCGGCGGCCAGGCGACGGCGCCGGTAAAGCTCGAGGCGGTGACCCGCGAGAAGGGCAGGAAGCTCGATGAGCGGCCGCAATTCGTCCGTCCCGATGGCGCGCGCTTCGACGACCGTGGCGACGACAGCCGTGTGATCATCCAGTACGACAACAGGACGATCGTGCGCGGCGACGACGACAGGCGCTTCTTGCGCGACGGCGAGCGGCCGAGCTACGAGGAGCTTTCGGGTGACCGCTACCGCGAGACGATCACGCGGCCGGAAGGCTATCGCATCGTGACGATCCGCAACCGCTATGGCGACATCATCCAGCGGTCGCGTGTCGATGCCCGCGGGCGCGAGGACGTGCTCTATTATTCGCAGGACCTCTATGACGATCCGGACCGCGACTATTTCGAGGATCCGGGCGCCGACCTGCCGCCGATGCGGCTGCGCGTACCGCTCAGCGACTACATCATCGACACCCGCAGCGACCCGAACCGGGACTATTACGAGTTCCTGAGCGAGCCTCCGGTCGAGCCGGTGGAACGCGTCTATTCGCTGGATGAGGTGAAGTATTCGGCTCGTATCCGCGACAAGGTGCGCCGCATCGACCTCGACACGATCACCTTCGCGACTGGTAGCGCGGACATTCCGATGACCCAGGCGCGCACGTTGCGCAAGGTCGCCGATGCGATCAGCCAGGTGCTCGAGAAGGATCCGAGCGAGACCTTCCTGATCGAGGGTCATACGGATGCTGTCGGCTCAGACCAGAGTAACCTCATCCTCTCCGACCAGCGGGCGGAATCCGTCGCCAACGTGCTCACCGACGTCTACGGCATCGCGCCGGAGAACCTTGCGACGCAGGGTTATGGTGAGCACTACCTCAAGGTCAACACGTCGGCCCCTGAGCAGGAAAACCGCCGCGTCACCATCCGCCGCGTCACGGCACTGGTCCGCCCGGTCGCTGCCAACAAGTGATGCTATGGGTGCCCCTCTCCATTCTTGGGGAGGGGCATTCCGGATCCCTTATTCTCCGTAGGGGATCCAGATATTCTTCACATCCACAGCGCGGCGAAGATACAGCGCGCCTTCGGCAGCGGCTCTGTCCATCCAGTCCGTCGCCTTGCCGTTGTCCACGAAGGTTCGCTTGAGATTGCCCGAAGACAGCTTCTCCACCGTCGTCGAAAGTTCCGCGGAGCCGAAGGCCCACAACGCATCAACGTCATTGTGCGCGGCAAGGATCTTTGCCAGTTCGATCGCCGACCCGGTGACGATATTGACGACACCGGCAGGCACATCCGACGTTTCCAGAACGGAATAGAAATCCGTGGCCGAAAGCGGGAAGGGCTCGCTCGGCACCGCGACGACACGATTACCGGTGGCAATCAACGGCGCAACCAGACTGATAAAGCCGAGCAGCGGCGCTTCCGGCGGGCATATGACGCCAACGACGCCGATGGCTTCCGGCACGGCCAGAGCTACGCCGCGAAGCGGCGGCTGGTGAATGCTGCCGTCATATTTGTCCGCCCAGGCTGCGTAGGTGAAGAGACGCGAAATCGCGGCGTCGACCTCGGCGTTTGCATTGGCTGCGGAAGCTCCGGTCATCGCTGTTATCCGCGAGGCGAACTCGTCGGCGCGACCACTGAGGTTCTCGGCGATGTAGTAGAGAATCTGGGCGCGGTTATGCGTGGTCGCATTCGACCAGGCGGAGGCGGCCTGTGCGGCAACCACTGCATTGCGGATGTCCTTGCGGTTGCCTTCGCCGACCTCACCGATCGCCTTGCCCTTGGGGGAGGTGATGACACGGGAATAATTGCCGTCCGGGCGCGCCTGCTTGCCACCGATGAAGAGCTTTGCCGTCCGGTCGATACTGGGCAGGGCAAAATCGCCAGCAACCGGCTTCACCTGCGAAAGGGCGGGCATTGCTGCTCGCGCCTTGCGGTCGACCCAAGCCTTCGGCTTCAGATATTCGTAGCAACCTTCCCGTCCGCCTTCGCGGCCGAATCCGGATTCGCGCTTGCCGCCAAAACCGACGGCGGCATCGAAAAGATTGGTGGCATTCACCCAGACCACGCCGGCTGCGAGCTTTGCCGCAACGTTCAACGCCAAGCCGATCGTCTCGCTCCAGACGCTGGCGGCAAGGCCGTAGCGGGTGTGATTGGCAAGCTGGATAGCCTCTTCCGGTGTGCGGAAAGTCATGGAGACCGCAACCGGCCCGAAGATTTCCTCGGTTGCGACGATCGAGGTCGGCTGCACGCCGCTGAGAAGCGTCGGCGGGTAGAAGCTGCCGCCCTTCGGCAGGTCGATCTTAGCCTGATGCAGTGTCGCGCCTTCTGAAACTCCCTTTTTCACCAGCGCTTCAATACGCGTCAACTGCACGGGCGCGATGATCGCACCCATATCGATGCACTTGTCCAAAGGCTGACCGACCCGCAATGTCTGCATGCGGCGCTTCAGCCGCTCATGGAAAAGATCGGCAATGCCTTCCTGGACCAGAAGCCGCGAGCCGGCGCAGCAGACCTGTCCCTGGTTGAACCAGATCGCATCGACGACGCCTTCCACGGCGCCGTCGATATCGGCGTCGTCAAAAACGACGAAAGGTGACTTGCCGCCGAGTTCCAGCGTCAACGATTTACCGCTACCTGCGGTACGCTCGCGAATAACGCGCCCGACTTCGGTCGATCCGGTAAAGGCAATTTTGTCGATATCCTCATGCCCGACGAGCAGCGCGCCTGTTTCGCCTTCTCCCGTCACGATATTGAGCACACCCTGCGGAAGGCCCGCTGCGGATGCCAGTTCGGCAAAGAGAAGCGCCGTCAGCGACGTGTATTCGGCAGGCTTCAGGATGACGGCGTTGCCCAGCGCCAAAGCCGGCGCCACTTTCCAGGCCAGCATCAGGAATGGGAAATTCCACGGGATGATCTGGCCGACGACGCCCACCGGCACATGATCGGCAAATTCCGTGTCCTGGATTTGCGCCCATCCGGCGTGATGATAGAAATGACGGGCTGCCAGCGGCACGTCGAGATCGCGGGTCTCGCGGATCGGCTTGCCGTTGTCGATAGCCTCGACCACAGCAATCAGACGCGCATGGCGCTGGATCATCCGGGCAAGCGCATAGAGATGGCGCGCCCGCGCGTGGCCCGGCAGGCGCGCCCATGACGCCTGTGCCTTGCGGGCCGCAGCAACCGCATTGTCCACATCCGCCGCGCCGCCGTTCGCGAGCTTCGCCAGGACCTTGCCGGTGGCCGGCTCGAACGTGTCGAAGTTCTTGCCCGACGCGGAGGCCACGAACGCGCCATTGATGAAGTGACCGAAACCGGAAGCGTGGCGCGCTAGCCAGTCGCGAGCTTCGATATCGGATTCAGGGGCAGGGCCGTAGGACATTTCGTCGAAATACTTTGCAACAGTCATCTGGATCATCCAATCGGGTGTCTGTTGAGGGCCGAATAGGCACCGGTGACGTGATGCTCCAGCTGCCGCTCGATATCCGCAAGCAAGCTCGATGCACCGATGCGGAAGAGATCAGACTCCAGCCACTCGCGCCCCAGTTCGTCCTTCATTAGGAACTGGTAGTTCAACACGTCTTTCGCCGCGGAAATGCCACCGGCCGGCTTGTAGCCGATCTTGATGCCGGTGCGCTCCTGATAGGCGCGGATCGCCCGCAGCATGGTCAATGTCACGGCCAGCGTCGCATTGACGCCTTCCTTGCCGGTTGAGGTCTTGATGAAATCGGCTCCCGCCATCATGCAGACCAGCGACGCCTTGGCGACATTGCGGAGCGTCTTCAGGTCGCCGGTCGCTAGAATGGCCTTGACATGCGCATTACCGCAGGCGGCGCGATATTCTTGCATTTCCTCGTAGAGTGCTGTCCAGTTGCCGGTCAGCACATGCTCGCGGGTGATGACGATGTCGATTTCTTTCGCGCCATCGGCAACCGACGCCTCGATTTCCTTGACCTTGAGGTGGTGCGGGCTGAGACCGGCAGGGAACCCGGTCGAAACCGCGGCGACCGGAATGCCGGAATCTCCAAGCGCCTCGACGGCCGTTGCAACAAAACGATGGTAGACGCAGATGGCGCCGGTGGTGATCGACCGGCCGCTCATGCCAAGCGAATCCAGAATGTCGGCGCGTATCGGATTCATCGCCTTTGCGCACAACCGTTTGACGCGCTCGGGGGTATCGTCGCCGTTCAATGTCGTCAGATCGATGCAGGTCACCGCCTTCAGGAGCCAAGCTGCCTGTGCGTCCTTTTTGACGGTGCGGCGTCCGGGAAGCGAGGCTATGCGGCGCTCGGTGGCAGACAGGTTGACCCGGGTGTCAAGGACCCACGACAGATCGAGTTCCATACCCGTATTGCGCGGCCGGTTATGGGTGCCGTCCGGCGATCGCGAAGGGGCTCCATGATGCGTAGCGTTTGCCGCATTGTGAACAGCAACGGTTTCCAAATAGAATCCTCCCGGTCAGAGCGTGAAGGTCTTGTTGCATCCGTGCAGATGCACGCAGCGGAAGCTTCACAACTGGCTCAAATGTGATTTTCTTTTCATTGTTTGTTAGGTTTGCATCACTGTCCTACCGCGTCAAGTTTAGATTTCGACAGACGCCGAAAAAATGCGGATTTCTCAGTCGAAGTCGTTCATACCGTTTTCGGTGATGACCACATCGAACGACTTCATGTCGCTGAAAAAGGCTGGTTTCAACTTGCCGATTTTGCTGCTGTCGGCGAGAAGAATATTCTTTCGTGCCCGAGACATCGCCTTTTTCTTGATTTCCGCTTCGTGAAAATGCGCGCAGGTCGCGCCACGCCGGGCATCGACACCGGCTGCAGAAAGAAATGCCACGTTGATCACAAGCTGGTCGAGCATTTCCAGCCCCGAGGCACCGGAAAAGCTCGCCGATGCGGGGTGGTAAAGACCACCGAGCATAACAAGGCGAACGTTTGGTTTTCGCGTCAGACGATCGGCGACATTCATGGCGTAGCAGATCGCCGTTATGTGAATCCGGTCTGGGAGAAGATCGACCAGATAGGGTAAGGTGGTGCCACAATCGAAAAACACCGTGTCATCATGGTGAATGTAATCAATGGCTTGTGTGCAAATTTGTCGTTTTGCAGCAGCATGACTGTCGGCGGCCCTGGAAATTTCATAGGGATCGTTTTCCGCTTCGACAGCCGGAACGATATGGCCGCCGAGAAACGCGAATTGGCCTGCATTGGCGCTGACATCACGCCGAACCGTCATCTCCGAGACGCCCAGGATCTCGGCAGCATTCTTGATGTGCAGAATGCGATGTCGTGAAAGGGCCTCGGATAAGACTGCGATGCGCCGGCCCCTGCGACTATCCATATCGCATGTCTCCCTTATCGTTTACACTGCAATAGTGTTCTGATGAAACTATAACAAGGGACTGCCATTCCCATCTGGTTTCTCCCTTGATCTACGATCCGGCATTTGCGCCGAGATACAGCTTTTGCACCGGGCGGTTGCGCGCGACATGGAATATCGTCGCAATTTTATAGGGAAAGCCGTCAATTTGAAATGGGAATTCGTGACTTATTTTTCATTTTTTGATGGAATAGTCACAAAAATGTATCGATGATGCCGACTTCTACTGCGGGGAGCGGGGTGACGACGAGAGCGACATTCTCGGCCGGCAGAGTCACGGGGCGACTTCGTCACGCCTCTGGTCGGGTACCCTTCCGACCAGAGGCTTCATCCTCGCGACTGCTTAGGAACATTCCTGGCTGCGCACGCTACTCGCCGGCTTTCCTTGCTGCCGTTTCGATCGCATCGGCAACCTTTTCCGGTTGGGAGGCGAAGACGGCGTGGCTGGCCTTGATCTCGGTCACGTCGCTTCCGGCACGTTTTGCCATGTCACGCTCGAGCTCGGGGTTGATGGAGCGATCCTCGGTAGCGACGATCGACCAGCTTTTCTTGGTCCGCCATGCCGGTTGGGTGATCTTGGCGGAGAATGCCTGCTTCGAGGCAAAGACCTGTGACTTTGCCATGAAAGCGGCTTCCGCTTGCGGAAGGTCGGCTGCGAAATCCGCGGCGAAGGCGCCCGGATCGAGATAGAGATATTTGCCGTCCTTCGTTTCCCTTATATCCATGCTGCCGGCAGGCTTCGAGCTGGCGAGGCTGAGCAGACTTTCTCCCTTGTCGGGCTGGAACGCCGCGACATAGACGAGGCCCGCGACATTGGGATCATTGCCGGCTTCGGTGATGACCATGCCGCCATAGCTGTGGCCGACGAGCAGGGTCGGTCCTTCCTGCAGGTCGAGAACGCGCTTGGTCGCCGCCACATCGTCGTCGAGCGAGGTGATGGGCTGCTGGACGATGGTGACGTTGAAGCCGCGCCTTTGGAGAATGTCCGTCGCCTTGCGCCATCCAGAGCCGTCGGCCAGGGCGCCGTGGACGATCACGATGTTCTTGACCTCGGCAGCCTCTGCCGCGAATGCGATGGTGGTGGTGGCGAATGCGAGGGCTGCCGTGAAAGCAAGATGTCTGTTCATGACTATTACTCCTTTGGGTCGTGTTGATGATCGGGATATTGATGCGTTTCAGGTTCAGCCGAAGGTGAAGGCGTAGGCCTGCACACCAGGATCGAGGAAGCTGATCTCGAAGTTGCGGGCGGCGACCGTGCCGGATTGGCGGACGAGCTGGTAAAGCCTGGTCGCGGTCACCGTACCGTTGCCGTCTGCATCGATGTCTGCGCCGTGGTCAGGTCCTGGCGCCTTGCCGTCGATCTTCACCTGGAAGCGGATCGGCTTGCCGCCGGCGCCGGGACCAAGAACGAGATGCAGATCGCGGGCGCTGAAGCGATAAGTGATGCCGCCGCCCGGCTGATCAAGCGTCGCCTGATCCCGGCCGACGGTCCAGGTTCCGGACAGGCCCCAGCCGTTGAGGCCGGGTTCGGCGATCGAGTAGTTATGCGGCGTGTCTGGCTGCAGCCCTTCCGGAGAGGCGAAGTTCGCCGCCTGTTCGTAGCCGAGATAGGTTTCGCCGGAGCGGATATTGCTGAGATCAGGACCTGCTTCCACGCCCTTGGCATCCGGCACGACCGGCGCAGTTGCCGCCGTTTGGCTGCCGGCTTCGCGCAGCAGGTCCTGAATGGCCTTTTCGGTCCTGTTGTAATTGCCTTCGCCAAAATGGTGGTAGCGGATCTGGCCTTTGGCATCGATCAGATAGGCGGCAGGCCAGTAGCTGTTTTCGAAGGCGCGCCAGATGCTGTAATCATTGTCGATCGCGACGGGATAGCCGATCTGGAAGTCGCCGATCGCCTTCTTGACGTTGTCGACCTTCTTCTCGAAGGCAAATTCCGGGGCGTGCACGCCGATCACCACGAGGCCCTGGTTCGCATATTTTTCCGCCCAGGCCCTGACATAAGGGATGGTGCGAATGCAGTTGATGCAGGAATAGGTCCAGAAGTCGACGAGCACGACCTTGCCGCGCAGTTGCTCTGATGTCCGCGGCTTGGAGTTCAGCCATTCGACCGCGCCGTCGAGTGAAGGCGCGTAACCTTCGACGGGCAGATCGCTGCGGAAGGGCTTCTTCGTATCGGCGGCTGCGATCACCATGTCTTTGCTCGCCACTTCGGAGGATGCGCCGCCCAAGGGCTTCGCATGCAGCCTGTCAAGCACGGCCTGTTCCAGGGACGCGGTGCTGGCATAGGAAATCCGCGCCAGCAGGCTGGTATCCAGTCCAAGCGCGATGACGGCGACACCCGCCAACACGGCAGCGCCGAGCACCTGGCGTATCCGGTCGCCGAGGCCGAGCGAGCGTTTCATGGCGGCGAAGAGCTTGCCGCCGACAAGCAGGGCGACGGCAAGCGAAGTTGCAGCACCAGCGGCATAGGCAATCAGCAGGAAGGTCGTTTGCAGATTGGCGCCCTGCAATGCAGCTCCGGTCAGCACAAGGCCGAGGATCGGACCGGCGCAGGGCGCCCAGAGCAGTCCGGTGGCGACGCCGAGAAGAAGCGCGCTCTTCACTGTCGTGGTGCCGCGCCCGCCGCCGGTGGCGTTCATAAGATTGTTGCCAAGGTCGACGATCGGCCGGGCAAGCGTGCTTGCGATGCGCGGTGAAAGCAGGCTTGCGCCGAAGAGAGCAAGCAGGACGATGGCGGCAAGCCGGCCATATTCATTGGCGCGAATGGCCCAGCTACCACCGACTGCGGCAAGCGTGGCGACCAGCGCGAAGGTGGCAGCCATGCCCGCCAGCATCGGCAGCGTGCTCTTGACGAAGGGCTGTCCGGCGCGGGCGAAGACGAAGGGGAGGATGGGCAGGATACACGGGCTGAGGATCGTCAGCGCGCCTCCAAGATAGGCAATGATCAGAAGTGTCATCATCGTTTCCTTTGAAACCGATTGATCGGGCTCTGGACGGCGATGGGCCTGAACCAGCAACGGCGGGATATGGCCGGTGTGAAGTATCCGCGATGTGTCCGGCTTTGCGGGAAAATGTACCGAAGTGTCGGGGTCGCGCACCGGCGATACAAAGCGATACAAACTGCTGCAGTGGCGAGGAAACGGCTGCGGCCAATGCGACCACTTGCCGAGGCAGCGCGATTGTATCGGAATGTATCCAGGCGGCCGGAAGCTACATCCGTATTCAAAAAACGGTTGCTTACGACATATCGGGGATACAAGTAGAGCGCCTTTTCGCGACCGTGATCCATTCGACAGGAGAGACCGATGTCAGAGCAAATCAACCACCACCGCCGCCGTTTCTTCGGCATGACGGCAGTCGCCCTTGCGGCCGTCGAGTTCGGCGTGGCCGGCACGGCCGCCGCCCAGTCGTCTGCGACTGCCGCATCGGTGCCAGCTATAAAGCCCGGAACCAACACGTCCTTCGAAGCGCTGAAGCAGGTCAAGGCAGGCGTGCTCGACATCGGTTATGCCGAGGCGGGAAAGGCGGATGCCCCTGTCGTATTGCTGCTGCACGGCTGGCCCTATGACATCTATAGTTTCGTCGATGTCGCGCCGCTGCTTGCCTCGGCAGGCTACAGGGTGATCGTGCCTTATCTGCGCGGTTACGGGACGACCCGCTTCCTGGACGACCAGACGCCGCGCAATGGCCAGCCGTCAGCGCTCGCCGCCGATATGATCGCGCTGCTTGATGCGCTCGATATCGAGAAGGCTGTCATTGCCGGCTACGACTGGGGCGGGCGGACCGCCAACATCATGGCGGCGCTCTGGCCCGAGCGCTGTAAGGCGATGGTATCCGTAAGCGGCTACCTGATCGGCAGCCAGGAGGCCAACAAGAAGCCGCTTCCGCCGAAAGCCGAACTTGCCTGGTGGTACCAGTTCTATTTCGCTACCGAACGCGGTCGTCAGGGATACGAGAGCAACACGCATGATTTCGCAAAGCTTATCTGGCAGACGGCATCGCCGAAGTGGAACTTCGATGATGCGACATTCGACAGATCGGCCGCTGCCTTCGACAATCCCGATCACGTCGCGATCGTCATACACAATTATCGCTGGCGCCTGGGGCTTGTCGAAGGTGAGGCCAAGTACGATGCCTACGAGACGACGCTCGCCGCAACGCCGGTCATTTCGGTGCCGACCATCACCATGGAGGGCGACGCAAACGGTGCGCCGCATCCGCAGCCTTCCGCCTATGCCGGAAAATTCTCCGGCAAATACGAGCATCGGACGATCGACGGCGGCATTGGCCACAACCTGCCTCAGGAAGCGCCGCAGGCCTTCGCGCAAGCTGTCATAGATGTAGATCGCTTCTAATGTCGGCGCCGCCGGTCGCGGAGCCTCGTTGCTCCGACCGGCGGAATATGCGTAGCTCGCGTCAACCGCCTCGACATCGAGGCGGAGGGCGGGGGCCGCTTCTATCGGTAAGGAATAGGGAAATATGGATCATGTCGATCACATCCTGATCGTCGATGACGATCGCGAAATCCGCGAGCTGGTATCGGGCTACCTGCAGAAGAACGGCCTGCGCACGAGCGTTGCCGCTGACGGGCGCCAGATGCGCAGTTTTCTCGAAGCCAATGCCGTCGACCTGATCGTGCTCGATGTGATGATGCCCGGCGATGACGGGCTGGTGCTGTGCCGTGAACTGCGCGCCGGCCGGCACAAGGCGATCCCGATCCTGATGCTGACGGCCCGCACCGACGAGATGGACAGAGTCCTCGGACTGGAGATGGGCGCCGACGACTATCTTCCCAAGCCCTTTGCCGCGCGGGAACTGCTCGCCCGCATCAAGGCGGTGCTGCGGCGCACGCGGATGTTGCCGCCCAACCTGCAGATCAGCGAGGCCGGACAATTGCTGACTTTCGGCGACTGGCGGCTCGATACGGTGGCCCGGCACCTTCTCGACAAGGAAGGGACCGCGATTGCGCTCAGCGGCGCCGAATACCGTCTGCTTCGCGTGTTCATCGACCATCCGCAGCGGGTGCTCAATCGCGACCAGCTTTTGAGCCTGACGCAGGGCCGCGACGCCGATCTCTTCGATCGGTCTATCGATCTCCTGGTCAGCCGCCTGCGTCAGAGGCTGGGCGACGATGCGCGCGAACCGACCTACATCAAGACGGTGCGCAGCGAAGGCTATGTGTTTTCGGTTCCGGTCGAAATCTTGGAGCTGCGCCAATGACGGCGGCAATCCGCTTGCGTTCGGGCCTGACGTGGCCGAGCACGTTGCGGTCGCGGATCTTTCTCATCCTGCTGATCGGATTGGCCTTGGCCTACGGGCTGTCGTTCAGTGTGCTCTATATGGAGCGCTACATGTCGGCCAAAGCCGTGATGCTCGGCACGCTGGAGAGCGACGTTGCAACGTCGATTGCCGTTCTCGATCGGCTTCCGCCCCACGAACGCGGCGATCTGCTCGATCGGCTGAGCCGCGGCAATTATCGTTTCGTGCTCGGGCCCGGCCTTCCCGGCGTGCCTGACACGTCAAGCAAAGGGGCGGAAATCTCAGGAAAGATCGAGGAGGCCATCGGGCACCGCTTTCCGATCCGGATCGAACGAATTCCTGGCGATGTGAACCGGCTGCAGGCGCATCTGACGCTCAGCGACGGAAGCCCGTTGACGATCGACGTCACGCCGAAGGGCGTCATGCCGATTGCCGCATGGCTACCTTATGTCTTCGTCGTCCAGATGGTGCTGCTCATCCTCTGCACCTGGTTCGCGGTTCGCCAGGCGATCCGGCCGCTCGGCGAGCTTGCCGCCGCCGCCGATGCGCTTGACCCGAACAAGGACGGTCCGGCGATGAGTGAGGCGGGGCCGAGCGAGGTCGCTCATGCGGCAAGAGCGTTCAACGCGATGCGGGAGAGGATCGCCCATTACCTCGAAGAGCGCGTCCAGATTCTGGCGGCCATCTCGCATGACCTGCAGACGCCGATCACCCGCATGCGGCTTCGCGCCGACATGGCGGAGGATTCGCCGGAGAAAGACAAGCTGGTGCACGATCTCGGCGAGATCCAGCGCCTCGTTCAGGACGGCATTGCCTATGCACGCAGCGCGCATGGCAATGGCGAGAAGAGTGCCCGCATCGATCTCGCCTCGTTCATCGACAGCATAGCCTACGACTACCAGGATACTGGAAAGGCCGTCACCGTGGTCGGCCTGGTTCAGGGTGCTGCCTTCACCAAGCCGCATGCTCTTCGCCGCATCCTGTCGAATTTCATCGACAATGCGCTGAAGTTTGCCGGCGCTGCCGAGATCAGCGTCGCGCGCAGCGCCGAGAACGATATCGTCATATCAGTCATGGACCGCGGGCCGGGAATTCCGGACGATATGCTGGAAGCCGCCATGCAGCCTTTCTTCCGGCTGGAACAATCCCGCAACCGGGAGACCGGCGGCACCGGTCTCGGTCTTGCGATCGCCCAGCAGCTGACGGCCAAGATCGGCGGATCACTCCGGCTCTACAATCGCGCCGGCGGTGGTCTGGCGGCAGAAGTCACCATCCGTTGACGTCGGCAGTCACCGCAAAATTTCGAGATGTTTGTATGTAAGGATGTCCTCGATATCGGATGCTACGTTTTGTGACATTTCGGGCGATTTCGGAAACATGGCGGATATATCCGTCGGTCAAACCACACTCCGTCAACCCGGCCGCGTAGCGCGGCCAGTCGCCTGGAGCGACGCAACACAAGGAGTGTTCCATGACAAAGATCGACAAGGTTCTCTATACCGGCAAGACCCACACGACGGGCGGGCGCGACGGCGCGTCGCACAGCGACGACGGCCAGCTTGATATCAAGCTTTCGCCTCCGGGCAGCAACCGCGCCGGCACCAATCCCGAACAGCTTTTCGCCGCCGGTTGGTCTGCCTGCTTCATCGGCGCGATCGGTTTCGCCGCGGCTAATCAAAAGGTCAAGCTTCCCGCCGATCTTGCCGTTGACACCGAGGTCGATTTGGGAACCGCCGATGGCGGCTATTTCCTGCAGGCCCGTCTCAAGGTCAGCCTGCCCGGGATCGAAGCCGATGCGGCACGAGCCCTCATTGAAGAGGCTCACCAGACCTGCCCCTATTCGAAGGCCACGCGCGGCAATATCCATGTCGAATTGACCGTTGCCTGATGGATGGATTCGTCGCCGGCCATTGGCTGCGGCGGACAGGGGACGTGAGCCGAAAACAAGGAGGACGAGGCCGATCGACCTCGTCGATGGAGGATTTGATGAGGTTGATGATCATCTGTTTTTTGGGAGTGGCGGTCTTCGCCGCGCCCTGCATCTACGACATAAACTCGCAGGAGCCTTCGCCGCTCGCAGGCCTCGTGACGGCGGCATCAGCAGCTTCGTCTTCGGGGGAGCAGCGGCCGTTCGAGCCGATTTCGGCGTCAAGGCAACTCCTCTTCTGACCTCACCAAAGGAGAAAGACCGTGAAGCTCTATCAGAATGAAATTTCCTCGGCGACATCTCGCGTCCGCATCGCGCTCGCCCTCAAGGGGCTGACGGCGGAAGCGCTGCCGGTTAGCATCCTCGGTGAGGATGCCGAGAGCCGGCAGGCCGGATATCGCAGCGTCAATCCGCAGGGGCTCGTGCCGGCCTTGCTGACGGATAGCGGTGTCCTCCTTACCCAGTCGCTGGCGATCGTCGAATATCTCGACGAGATCCAGCCCGAGCCTCCATTGCTGCCTGACACCGCGGAAGGCCGGGCGCAGGCGCGGTCGATCGCGCTTGCGATCGCAGCCGAGATCCATGCGCTGCTGCCGCCGCGGATCGGCCTGCATCTCGGCAAGGTCTTCCAGGCGGATGCCGATGCCATTACTGCCTGGAATCGTCATTGGGTCGGCGAGGGAATGGCCGCGGTCGAGACGATGATCGCCGGCCGCAGGCCGGGAGCCTTCGCCGTTGGGGATCAGCCTGGTATTGCCGAGATCTTCCTCTTCCCGCAGGCGATCAGCGCCCGGCGCCTCGGCTTCGATCTCGCCAGCTGGCCCAATATCGCGGAGATCGTCGCCAGACTGGAGGCGATACCGGCTTTCCAGGAGAATGCGCCGGCGCCGAGACGATGATCCAATCTATGAAGAATCGGCCGCAAGTGACTGCAGCCGATTCTCTTCTGGTGTTCTAGCCTTGGCGATGAGACGTCGCCTTCATGGCCCGTCGGCCGCGTTTAACGGTTGACCCTTGCCTGCAGATGCGCGGGATAACGATCGCCTTCCACCTTGATCGTGGCGAGCGCGCTTTCGATGCTGGCAAGGTCCTCAGCCGTCAGTTCGACTTCAGCGGCCTGGATGTTCTCCTCGAGGCGATGCAGCTTGGTAGTGCCGGGGATCGGCGCGATCCAGGGCTTCTGCGCCAGCAGCCATGCGAGAGCCACTTGGGCGGAGGTTGCCTTTTTGCGGGCGGCGATTTCTCCGAGACGATCGACGAGCACCTGGTTGGCCTTTCGCGCCTCCTGAGAAAAGCGTGGCACGACGTTGCGGAAATCCTTGCTGTCGAAGGTGGTCGTTTCACTGATCGCGCCAGTCAGGAAGCCCTTACCAAGCGGGCTGAAGGGCACGAAACCGATGCCGAGCTCTTCCAGCGTTGGCAGGATTTCCTGCTCGGGTTCGCGCCACCACAGCGAATATTCGCTTTGTAGTGCTGCCACCGGCTGGACGGCATGGGCGCGGCGGATCGTCTGGGCGCCTGCTTCCGAGAGGCCGAAATGTCTGACCTTGCCTTCCGCGATCAGCGCCTTGACCGTGCCGGCGACATCCTCGATCGGAACATCGGGATCGACGCGATGCTGGTAGAAGAGATCGATGACATCGGTCTTCAAACGCTTCAGCGCCTGGTCGGCCACCGCGCGGATCTGTTCCGGCCGGCTGTTCATGCCGCTCTGGCCGCCATTGGCATCGAAGTTGAAACCGAATTTCGTGGCGATCACCACCTCCTCGCGAAAGGGCGCCAAGGCCTCTCCCAGAAGCTCTTCGTTCTTATAGGGGCCATAGGCCTCGGCCGTGTCGAAGAAGGTCACGCCGCGTTCAAATGCCCGCCGGATCAGTGCGGTCGCTTCCTGAATATCTGTCGCTGGGCCATAACCGTAACTCAGCCCCATGCAGCCGAGACCGATGGCTGAGACATGAAGTCCGCTCTTTCCAAGTTCACGTTTCTGCATAGAAGTTTCCTCTTCTAACCTTGGTATTGCGTGTCGGTGACATGCTCCATCCAGTCGACGACCTTGCCGTCGAGCTGTTCCTGGATGGCGATATGGGTCATCGCCGTCGTCGGCGATGCGCCGTGCCAATGGCGTTCACCCGGTGCGAAGCAGACGACGTCGCCGGCGCGAATCTCCTCGACCGGGCCGCCTTCGCGCTGCACGCGACCGCAGCCCGATGTGACGATCAGCGTCTGGCCGAGCGGATGGGTGTGCCAGGCGGTGCGGGCT
>NZ_JALBGX010000097.1:0-25133 GCF_023006465.1 Rhizobium sp. PRIMUS64
CCCGGCCGATGCCGCCGGCGCCGCCGGTGACGAAGGCGACGCGGCCGGCAAGGCTCTTCGGCTTCGGCATGCGCTGCAGCTTGGCCTCTTCGAGCAGCCAGTATTCGATATCGAAGGCCTCCTGCTCCGGCAGGCCCTGATATTCCGAGACCGTCGAGGCGCCGCGCATGACGTTGATGGCGTTGACGTAGAATTCGCTGGCAATACGAGCCGTCGCCTTGTCTCGGGCAAAGGACAGCATGCCGACGCCAGGAACGAGGAAGATGACGGGATTGGCATCGCGGATGGCGGGCGAATTGTCATGCTTGCAGTCGTTGTAATAGCGGGCGTAGTCGGCGCGGTAATCCTCCAGCGCCTTGTCGAGACCGGCAACGATCGCGTCGACATCCGGCTTGGCCGGGTCGAAATCGACGATCAGTGGGCGGATCTTGGTGCGCAGGAAATGATCCGGGCAGCTGGTGCCGAGTGCGCCGAGCGGGCGTAGATCCCGGGAGTTGACGAATTCGAGCACAGCGTCCTGATCGTCGAAATGTCCGAGCTTGCGCTCCTGCTTGCCGATGCGGCCACGGATCTCCGGCATCAGCCGGGCGGCGATGGCGCGGCGTTCGGCGACGGCCAGGCTCTCAGTGAGCGCACCGCCGAAAATCGTCTTGCCCTCGGTCTTTTCGGCAAACCAGACGATCGCCTTGTTGATGATGTCGAGCGTCAGCTCGTAGCAGGCCTTGGCGTCATCAGCCCAGGTAAAGAGGCCGTGGCTTTCGAGCACGACACCCTTGGCATTCGGATTGGCGGCGACGAATGCGCCAAGGTCGAGGCCGAGCTGGAAGCCAGGACGACGCCAGGGCAGCCAACCGATCTCGTCCCCGAAGATCTGCTGCGTCAATTCCCTCGAATTCTTCGACGCGGCGATCGCGATGATCGCGTCAGGATGCATGTGGTCGACATGGGTGAAAGGCACGAAACCATGCAGCGGCGTGTCGATCGAGGCGGCACGGGCGTTCAGGTTGAAGGTGCAGTGCGGCAGGAAGCCGACCATGCGGTCCTCGTCCTCGACGCCCTTGTAGATGCTCTTCAGCGATTCCAGCTTGTCCTGGTAGAGCGTCGCGAAACCGTCGAGCTTGATCGTGCCGACATCGCCGCCCGATCCCTTGACCCAGAGTACCTTGACCTTGCCGCCGGTCAGAGGATCGGTTTCCAGCACCTTCGCCGAGGTGTTGCCGCCGCCGTAATTGGTGATGCGCTTGTCGGCGCCGAGCAGGTTGGAGCGATAGAGCAGCTTGCCAGGCTCATCGAGGCCTGCCGCGTAAGCATCATCCCACCGGTTTTCCAGAAGCCGGACGTTCGCCGCCATGTCATCCTCCCATATGAAATCTTCATCGGGACGCAAAGTTCGCGCCCTTTTCGCTGACGGTATCGCTCATCAAAACGCAGCTTGTCAATCGAAAACGATCAAATTCGATTATTGTGCAGCGCAATATGAAAATTTATGATCGTTTTTGATTGACACATTGTCATATGTGCGAAATAAACGATTAAAGGAGGAGCCCCATGCACGAACGCGAACGCCATCGCATCATTCTGAGCGCCGTTCAGGAAAAGTCCGTCGTGACGGTTCAGGATATTTCCGAACTGACCGAGGCTTCCGAGGCGACGATCCGGCGCGACATCGCGGCTCTTCATGTTCAGGGCAAGATCCGGCGCGTGCGCGGCGGCGCCGAGGCGGTGCATCCGCCGCAGCTCGGCAATCTCGCCGGGCGTCCCTTCCGGGTGTCGGAATCGGTCAATATCGACAAGAAACGCGCAATCGCCCGCCAGGCAGTCGAGCTTTGCGATCCCGGCGACGCGATCATCATCAACGGTGGCACGACCACCTTCCAGATGGTGCATTTCATGGCGGCCCACCGCCTGCAGGTGATGACCAATTCCTTCGCGATTGCCGAACATCTGGTCAAGCATTCGAAGAACACGGTGACGGTGCCGGGCGGCGCGATCTATCGCGAGCAGAGCCTGATCCTCTCCCCCTTCGACAACGACGCGATCCGCAATTTCTACGCCCGCCGTTTCTTCATCGGTGCGCAGGGCGTCGGCCCGCTCGGCATCATGGAAGCCGACGCGCTGATCATCCAGAGCGAGCAGAAGCTGATGCATCAGGCCGACGAACTGGTCGTCATGGCCGATTCCAGCAAGTTCCATCGCCGCTCGAGCCTCATTCTGTGCCCGCTCGAGCGTGTGTCTACGATCATCACCGATGACGGCATTCCAGAGGAAGCCGTCAGGATGATCGAGAATGCCGGCATCAGGCTCATTGTCGCGAGCCCGGTCGCCCAGGCAATCAAGGAGGATTCCTCGTCGGTCGCATAAGGCGCCGGCCAGGTGTGAAGAGTGTCAATCAAGTGGGAGGATGAAAGCATGAAACTCGCAAAGAAACTCGCAATCGGCGTGGCATTTGCCGTCGCCATGATGGCCGGCACGGCAAGTGCCGCCGACATCAAGATCGGTCTCGTCGTCAAGTCGCTCGGCAACGGCTTCTTCGATGCTGCCAACAAGGGCGCGCAGGAAGCGGCCAAGGAACTCGGCGGCGTCGAGGTCATCTATACGGGTCCGACGACGACGACGGCCGAAGGCCAGATCGAAGTCATCAACTCGCTGATCGCCCAGGGCGTCAGCGCCATCGCCGTTTCGGCCAACGATCCCGACGCGCTCGTTCCGGCGCTGAAGAAGGCTACACAGCGCGGCATCAAGGTCATCTCCTGGGATTCCGGCGTCGCGCCTGAAGGCCGTATCCTTCAGCTCAACCCGTCGTCCAACGAGTTGATCGGCAAAATGTGCCTGACCCTCGTCAAGGACCATCTCGACGGCGGCAAGGGTGACTTCGCGATCCTGTCGGCAACGACCACCTCGACCAACCAGAACATCTGGATCGACCAGATGAAGAAGCAGCTCAAGGATTTCCCGGGCCTCAACCTCGTCACCACGGTCTATGGCGACGACCTCTCGGACAAGTCCTACCGTGAAGCCGAGGGCCTGCTGAAGGCGAACCCGAACATCAAGGTCATCGTCGCTCCGACGACGGTCGGCGTTCTCGCCGCGTCGAAGGTCGTCGAAGACAAGGGCCTTGTCGGCAAGGTCTACGTCACCGGTCTTGGCCTGCCGTCCGAAATGGCCGGCGCGATCAAGTCGGGCGCGACGAAGGAATTCGCCATCTGGAACCCGATCGATCTCGGCTACTCCGCAACGCAGATCGCCTATCGCCTCGTCAAGGGCGAGACCGACGGCAAGCCGGGCAGCGAGATCGAGGCCGGCCGCATGGGCAAGATCAAGGTCGGCGACAACGGCGAAGCCGCCATGGCCGATCCCTTCGTCTACAACGCTACGAACATCGACCAGTTCTCCAAGGTCTTCTGATCCAAGCCGACGCATAAAAGCCCGGCGGTCTGATGGCCGCCGGGATTCTCATTCGACACTGGTAGAAGCTCGATGAACGCTGCCTTTCAACAAACCGCCACGGACAGCAAAACCGGTGATGCGCCCGCCATTCTGGAAATGCGCGGCATCTCCCAGATCTTCCCGGGCGTGAAGGCGCTCGACAATGTCAGCATCGCGCTGCATCCGGGCACGGTGACCGCGCTGATCGGCGAAAACGGCGCCGGCAAATCGACGCTGGTCAAGATCCTGACCGGCATCTACAGGCCGAATGAAGGCGAGATCCTCGTCGATGGCCAGCCGGTGACCTTTGCCAGCGCCCAGGCCGCAATCGATGCCGGCGTTACCGCCATCCATCAGGAAACCGTGCTGTTCGACGAGCTGACGGTTGCCGAAAACATTTTCCTCGGCCATGCGCCGCGCACGCGTTTGCGCACCATCGACTGGCAGGCGATGAACAGCCGCGCGAAGGCGCTGCTGACCGCGCTCGAAAGCAATATCGATCCGACGATCCGGCTGAAGGACCTCTCGATCGCGCAGCGCCATCTGGTGGCGATTGCGCGCGCTCTGTCGATCGAGGCCCGCATCGTCATCATGGACGAACCGACGGCAGCCCTTTCCCGCAAGGAGATCGACGATCTCTTCCGCATCGTCCGGGGCCTGAAGGAAAAGGGCAAGGCGATCCTCTTCATCAGCCACAAGTTCGACGAGGTGTACGAGATCGCCGACGATTTCGTCGTCTTCCGCGACGGCCGCGCCGTCGGCCAGGGCCGGCTCAAGGAAACGCCGCAGGACGAGATCGTCCGCATGATGGTCGGTCGCGACGTCGAGAATGCCTTTCCGAAGGTCGATGTCGCCATCGGCGGCCCGGTGCTCGAGATCCGCAACTATAGCCACCGCACCGAATTCCGCGACATCTCCTTCACCCTGCGCCAGGGCGAAATTCTCGGCATTTACGGGCTGATCGGCGCCGGCCGTTCGGAACTGTCCCAATCGCTCTTCGGCATCACCAGGCCGCTCTCGGGCACCATGATGCTCGAAGGCCGCGAGATCACCATCCATTCGCCGCAGGATGCGATCCGGGCCGGCATCGTCTATGTGCCGGAGGAACGTGGCCGCCACGGGCTGGCGCTGCCGATGCCGATCTTCCAGAACATGACGCTGCCCTCGCTCGCCCGCACCTCGCGCCGGGGCTTCCTCAGGGCGGCCAACGAATTCGCGCTCGCCCGCAAATATGCCGAGCGGCTGGACTTACGCGCCGCTGCCCTTTCCGTCCCGGTCGGCACGCTCTCCGGCGGCAACCAGCAGAAGGTCGTCATCGGCAAATGGCTGGCGACGGCGCCGAAGGTCATCATCCTCGATGAACCCACAAAGGGCATCGACATCGGTTCGAAGGCGGCCGTGCACGGCTTCATCAGCGAACTCGCCGCCGAGGGCCTGTCGATCATCATGGTCTCGTCCGAACTGCCCGAAATCATCGGCATGTCGGATCGCGTCCTGGTGATGAAGGAAGGTCTCGCCGCCGGAATTTTCGACCGCGCCGACCTGTCGCCGGAAGCGCTGGTGCGCGCCGCCACCGGCAATGCATGAGGCCCGCAATGCATAAGGCCCAGCAATTCATAAGGTAAGAGCATGGCAAGACTGATCAGAAAACGCGAAACCCTGCTGTTCCTCATCATCGTCGTGATGATCGCGATCTTTTCGACGCGCGCTGCCGATTTCGCAACGCCGGAGAATCTCGCCGGCATTTTCAACGATACCTCCATCCTGATCATCCTGGCGCTCGCGCAGATGACGGTCATCCTGACGAAATCGATCGACCTGTCGGTTGCCGCCAATCTCGCCTTCACCGGCATGGCGATCGCGATGATGAATGCCGCCTATCCCGATCTGCCGCTCGTCGTGCTCATCCTTGCCGCGATCGTCATCGGCGCCTGCCTCGGCGCCATCAACGGCCTTCTCGTCTGGGCGCTCGAAATTCCGCCGATCGTCGTGACACTCGGCACGCTCACCATCTATCGCGGCATGGCCTTCGTACTGTCGGGCGGGGCGTGGGTCAACGCCCACCAGATGACGCCGATCTTCCTGTCGGTGCCGCGCACGCCGATCCTCGGCCTGCCCGTTCTCGGCTGGGTGGGGATCGTTATCGTGCTGCTGATGTATGTCCTGCTCCGATACACCCAGTTCGGCCGCTCGGCCTATGCCACCGGCGGCAATCCGACCGCGGCCGTCTATGCCGGCATCGATACGGGCTGGACGAAATTCCTGGCCTTCGTTCTGTCGGGCGCGCTGGCCGGTCTTGCGAGTTATCTCTGGGTGTCGCGTTATGCTGTTGCCTATGTCGATATCGCCAACGGCTTCGAGCTCGACAGCGTCGCGGCCTGCGTTATCGGCGGCATCTCGATTGCCGGCGGCGTCGGCTCGGTCGCCGGCACCGTGCTCGGCGCGCTCTTCCTCGGCGTCATCAAGAATGCATTGCCGGTGATCGGCATTTCACCCTTCACGCAGATGGCGATCTCCGGAACCGTCATCATTCTCGCCGTCGCCTTCAACGCCAGGCGCGAGCGCAACCGCGGCCGCATCATCCTGCGCGACCGCGCCGCGGCCGAGATCAGAACGGAGGCCGCAGCATGAGCACCGTGTCCACACACGAAAAGCGGGTCATTCCCGACCGCCTCGGCACACCCTTCCGCCGCATCCTCGCGAGCTGGGAAGTGCTGCTCTTTGCCGTCGCCGTGCTGATCTTCATCTTCAATTCGCTCGCCTCGCCCTATTTCCTCGATGCCTGGAATCTCTCGGACGCCACCTTTAACTTCACCGAAAAGGCAATGATCGCCTTTGCCATGGCGCTGCTCGTCATATCAGGCGAGATCGACCTCTCGGTCGCTGCGATCATCGCGCTCGCCTCGACGGCAATGGGCGCGGCAGCGCAGGTCGGCATCGGCACACCGGGCCTGGTCGCGATCGGCATCGGCACCGGCCTTGCCTGCGGCATCTTCAACGGCGTTCTGGTCTCGGTGCTGAAACTGCCGTCGATCGTCGTCACCATCGGCACGATGAGCCTTTTCCGCGGCATTTCCTATATCGTCCTCGGTGATCAGGCCTATGGCAAATACCCGGCTGATTTCGCCTATTTCGGCCAGGGCTATGTCGTCTGGGTATTCTCCTTCGAATTCGTGCTCTTCATCGTGCTGGCGATCCTCTTCGCCATCCTCCTGCATGCGACGAATTTCGGCCGGCAGGTCTATGCGATCGGCAACAACGACTTCGCCGCCCGCTTCTCCGGCATTCCGGTCGAGCGCGTCAAATTCATCCTCTTCCTGTTGACCGGCGTCATGAGCGGCGTTGCCGCCGTCTGCTTGACCTCACGCCTCGGCTCGACCCGGCCGTCAATCGCCCAGGGCTGGGAACTTGAGGTCGTCACCATGGTCGTGCTCGGCGGCATCTCGATCCTCGGCGGCTCCGGCACCATCGTCGGCGTCGTCATCGCCGCCTTCGTCATGGGTCTCGTCACCTTCGGCCTCGGCCTGCTGAACGTGCCAGGCATCGTCATGTCGATCTTCATCGGCCTGCTTCTGATCATCACCATCGCCATCCCGATCATCGCCCGCCGCATCAAGGTCATGAGCTCCCGATGACTTTAGAAAAACACGCCTTCAAAATGCAGCTCAATCCGGGCATGGAAGCCGAATACCGCAAGCGGCATGACGAGATCTGGCCGGAACTGGTCGATCTCCTGCACAAGTCAGGCGCCAGCGACTATTCCATTCATCTCGACCGCGAGACCAACACGCTGTTCGGCGTGTTGACGCGGCCCGCCGACCATAGGATGGCAAGCCTGCCGGACCATCCGGTCATGAAAAAATGGTGGGCGCACATGGCCGATATCATGGCGACCAATCCCGATAATTCGCCGGTCCAGAGCGACCTGGTCACCGTCTTCCATATGCCATGAACGCCACCTCTTATCGCCGCATCGCCGTCCTCGACATCGGCAAGACCAATGCCAAGGTGGTCGTGCTCGACAGCGAGACGGGCGCCGAGGTCGCCGTCCTGAAACGGCCGAATATCGCGATCAAAACCGGTCTCTATCCGCATTACGACGTAGAGGCCCTCTGGTCCTTTGCGCGCGATGCGCTGAAGAGCCTTGCGCGCGAGCCCGGCTTCGACGCCATTTCGATCACCACCCATGGCGCCTCCGCAGCACTCCTTGCCCGGGACGGCACGCTTGCCATGCCTGTCATCGACTATGAACATGAATATCCGCAGGAAATCCGCGACGCCTATACGCGGCTGCGCCCCTCCTTCGACGAAACCTTCTCGCCGCACCTCGCGATGGGCCTCAACGTCGGCGCGCAGCTGCACTACCAGAAGACCGCCTTTCCCGAGGAATTCGCCGAGGTTGCGACCATCCTCACATATGCGCAATATTGGACGGCGCGGCTGACGGGTGTTGCCGCCAATGAGCTGACCTCGCTCGGCTGTCATACCGACCTCTGGAACCCGAGGGCCGGCAGCTATTCCTCGCTCGTCGACAGGCTTGGCATTCGCGACCTCATGGCGCCGATCCGATCCGCCTTCGATGCGCTTGGCCCGGTTCTTCCCGACATCGCCGCAGAGCTCGGCCTTACCGCACCCGTGCCGGTCTATTGCGGCATTCACGATTCCAATGCCTCGCTGCTGCCGCATCTGGTGCGTCGCGAAGCGCCCTTTGCGGTCGTCTCCACCGGCACATGGGTCATCAATTTCGGCGTCGGCGGCGATCTCGATCATCTCGACCCGAAACGCGATGCGCTCGCCAATGTCGATGCCTATGGCCGGGCCGTCCCCTCCTCGCGTTTCATGGGCGGGCGGGAATTCGAAATTCTTTCTGCCGAGATCGGCCCTATCGACGAAAAAGCCGTCGAGGCGGCAATCGGCCCGGTCATCGACAAAGGCATGATGCTCCTGCCGAATATCGCGCCGGGTTCCGGGCCTTTTCCCGGAAAGGTAAGCCGCTGGATCGGTGCTGAAGAGGCAAGCCGCGAGGAGCGCTCTGCCGCTGCCTGCCTCTATCTCGCCTTGATGACCGATGCCTGCCTCGGACTGATCGGCGCCAAAGGCCCTGTTATCGTCGAAGGCCCATTTGCCCTGAATGGGACCTATCTCACGCTGCTGGCCGCCCTAACCGGCCGCGAGGTCATGGCCCTTCCTGGCACAACCGGCACCAGCCAGGGGGCCGCTCTTCTCACCGGCATCCGGCCGGTGTCGGGTGCCGAGACGCATGTTCCGCCGACTGATATCCCGGGGCTGGCCGCCTATCGCACCCGCTGGTACGCGGCGATGGAATAGGAGTCTTTCCAAAAGCGGCCTTGTTCGTCCCTGCCTTCTCGCTAGAACAGGATGATTTTAGGCCGGGTCGGCCTAAAATCTGAATCCTGTTCTACATTATATAGTTAGAGCATGATGTCGTCCGAAAACCGCTCACACTTTTCGGCATCATGCTCTAGTGTGGCACCTCGAAAATCAGGTCGAGGAGATAGCATGACAGAGACATTCGATCCGCGCACGGTTGCAGCCACGCTTCACAGCCTGCGCCAGGCCGGCAGGCAGGAGGCAACGGACACTTTCCCGCTGCCAGCCGATCTCCATCAGGCGATGGAGGCGCAGAAGTTGCTCACCGCTGCAGACAGTATTTCAAGCAACGCCTGGAAGGTGACGGTCTCGCCGCAGGGCCAGGCGGTCACCGCTCCGCTGCATCCCTATGCCGAAGCCGTCTCGGGCGCTGACATTCCCTGGTATCCGGGCCTGAAATTCGAAACCGAGATCGCCGTCCGTCTCGGCAGTGATCTGCCGGTCCGCACAGGCGTTCCCTACAGCCGCGCCGACGTGGTCAAGGCGATCTCCGCTGTCCATCTCGGCGCCGAGCTGCTGGTGAGCGCGGTTAGGGAAAGCGGCAGCGTTTCCTTTCTACTGTTCGTCGCCGACCGCCTCGGCAATAGCGGCTATGTGCTCGGTCCGAAGCTCGAAAAAAGCGTTGTCGACACCGTCGGGGGAACGCCGCTCAAGGTCACTCATGCCGGCCGCACGATCTATGATGGTCCGGCACAGCATCCGAAGGGCGACGTTCTCACCTGGCTCGTCGATTACGCCAATGATGGCTTGCGCCCCGAGACATCGCTGAAGACGGGTGCGCTCATCACCACAGGCACGTTGAGCGGCGCGATCGAACTGACCGAACCCGGCGAGATCGACATCGAACTCGGCAATAGCAGGCTCAGCTTCTCGGTATCGAAGGGTTGACTTGACCCCGTGGCGCTTAAGCCTTCTCGCGGAACATCTCGATGATGGCGGAAAAGTCCCTTCCGCCATTACCCTGCTTCTCGAAGAGCGCGAAAAGCTGCGCTGCTTCCGCGCCGAGCGGCGTGGACGCGCCACTCGCCAGCGCCGCCTCCTGCGAAAGCCTGAGATCCTTCAGCATCAGGGCTGCGGCAAAGCCCGGCCTGTAGTCATTATTCGCAGGCGAAGTCGGCACTGGTCCGGGCACCGGGCAATAGGTATTGATCGACCAGCACTGGCCCGACGAGGTCGAGGCAACGTCGAACAGCGCCTGATGCGAGAGCCCAAGTTTCTCGGCGAGTACGAAGGCCTCGCAGACGCCGATCATCGAAATGCCGAGGATCATGTTGTTGCAGATCTTCGCCGCCTGGCCGGCGCCGGCCTCGCCGCAATGGACGATCTTCTTTCCCATCGCCTCGAGGATCGGTTTTGCCTTGGCGAAGGCCTCTTCCGAGCCGCCGGCCATGAAGGTCAGCGTGCCCGCGGTTGCCCCGCCCGTGCCGCCGGAGACGGGGGCGTCGAGCGACAGGCAGCTCGCGGCCTTGGCCATCTCATGCGCCTTGCGGCTGCTGTCGACATCGATGGTCGAACAATCGATGACCAGCGTGCCTTGCGCGGCCGACTGCAGGATATCGGTCCAGGCCGTCAGCACGTGCCTGCCCTGCGGCAGCATGGTAATGATGATCTCCGCGTCCTTGACCGCCTGGCTGGCATGACTTGCCGGTTTGACGCCGCTCTCCTCGGCCGCCTTCAGCACCGAAGCCGCAAGATCGAAGCCAAAGACTTCATGACCTGATTTGACCAGATTGGCCGCCATCGGCCCGCCCATATTGCCAAGCCCGATGAATGCGATCCTTGCCATGGTCTTCTCCTATCGATTGTCTTCGAGGATCATTGCTGCCGCCTTTTCGGCGATCATGATCGTCGGCGAATTGGTGTTGCCCGAGGTGATCAACGGCATCACCGAGGCGTCGGCGATCCTCAGCTTGCCGAGCGCCCGGAATCTCAGCCTGGGATCGACGACGCTGTCCCTGTCGGCGCCCATGCGGCAGGTGCCGACGGGATGGAAGATCGTCGTGCCGATATCGCCCGCCACCCGCTCCAGATCGGCCTCCGTCTGATAGGCGGGTCCCGGCTTGAATTCCTCCGGCTTGAAACGGGCAAAGGAAGGCTGCGCGACGATCTTGCGCGTCAATCGTATTGAACGGACAGCTATGTCACGATCGCGCTGCGTCGAGAGGTATTTCGGGCTGATCGTCGGCTGGGCGGCAAAATCCGGGCTCGACAGGTGCACCGAACCCCGGCTTTCCGGCCTGAGATTGCAGACGCTCGCCGTGATCGCCGGGAAAGGATGGACGGGATCGCCGAACTTCTCCAGCGATACCGGTTGCACGTGATATTGCAGATCAGGCGTTTCCCGGTCCGGGCCTGAGCGGGTGAAGATGCCGAGCTGGCTCGGCGCCATTGCCATCGGCCCGGAGCGGCGGACGAGATATTCGAGCCCGATCGCCGCCTTGCCGATCAGCTTCGTCGCCTTCTCGTTCAGCGTCGGAACGCCTGTGACCTTATAGGCCAGACGCAGCTGCAGATGGTCCTGCAGGTTCTCGCCGACACCCTTCACCTCGGTGACGACATCGACACCCGCCCGCTGGAGAACCTCGCCCCTGCCGATGCCTGACAGTTCCAGGATATGCGGCGAGCCGATCGAACCGGCCGAAAGGACGGTTTCTTTCGCAGCATAGGCGCGTTTCGCCACGCCACCATGCTGGAATTCGACGCCGGCAACGGCGCCCTCCTCCACCAGCAGCCGCCGGACCTGCGCTTTGGTCAGGACGGTCAGGTTGGAGCGCTTCATCGCCGGGCGCAGGAAGGCCTTCGAGGTGTTCCAGCGAATGCCGGAACGCTGGTTGACGTCGAAATAGCCGGAACCTTCGTTGCTGCCGCGGTTGAAATCCGCGGTCTCAGGGATGCCTGCTTCCCTGGCCGCCTGCTGAAAGGCATCGAGCACGGCCCAGCGCACACGCGCCTTCTCAATGCGCCATTCGCCGCCGGCACCATGCATCTCGTCTTCGCCGCGATAAAAATCCTCGGACTTGCGGAAGAAGGGCAGAACATCGTCCCAACCCCAGCCGGTGCAGCCCATCTGCCGCCAGAGGTCGTAATCGCGCGCCTGGCCGCGCATGTAGATCATGCCGTTGATCGACGAACAGCCGCCAAGCACCTTGCCGCGCGGATAGCTCAACGCCCGGCCGTTCAATCCCGCTTCCGGCGCTGTGGTGAAGCACCAGTCGGTGCGCGGATTGTTGATGCAATAGAGATAACCGACCGGAATATGGATCCAGTGATAATTGTCGCTGCCGCCAGCCTCGAGCAGCAGCACGCGGCTCCTGCCATCGGCGGACAGCCGGTTGGCAAGCACGCAGCCGGCGCTGCCTGCCCCGATGATGATGTAGTCGTAACGATCCATGCCCCGCACGAGACTCCAGATGCTTGCCGCTTCCCTCTCCCCGCAGCACGGGGAGAGGAAGAGTCGCAGCGCCGCCGCCCGTCTCTTTTCCCGGGAAAGAGGGATTCTTTCCGGAAAGAGAGAGGTCCGCCCGTTCAGCGGCGATAGACGAAGCCCAGTTTCCGCCCCAGCCGCGAGGCGTAGAATTCGCCGATGATGCCCCGGCGGAAGATCAGCACGCAGACCATGAAGACGATGCCGGTGATGATCGTCACCGGGAATTCCGAGGTGGCGAGGTAGTTTTCCAGCGCCACCACCAGCCCGGCTCCGAAGAGCGGGCCGATCAGCGTGCCGATGCCGCCGAGCAGCGTCATCAGGATCACTTCGCCCGACATCTGCCAGGCGACGTCGGTCAGCGTCGCAAACTGGAAAACGATCGATTTCACAGCACCCGCGAGCCCGGCAAGCGCGGCCGACATGACGAAAGCGCCGAGCTTGTAGCGGGCTACGGAATAACCGAGCGAGATTGCCCGCTGCTCATTTTCGCGGATCGATTTCAGGATCATGCCGAAGGGCGAATTGATGAAGCGCCAGATGATCAGCACGCCGATGATGAAAACAGCCAGCACGAAATAATACATGTTGGTCGAGCTGTTCAGATCGATAAAGCCGAAGAGATGGCCGCGCGGCACCGACTGGATGCCGTCCTCGCCTTCGGTGAACTCCGCCTGCAGGCAGAAGAAGAAGAACATCTGCGACAGCGCCAGCGTGATCATCGCGAAATAGATGCCCTGACGGCGGATGGCGAAGAAACCCATGACGAGGCCGAGAAACGCCGCGCCCACCACCCCAATCAGGATGCCGAGTTCCGGCGGCAGGCCCCATGCCTTCACCGTGTAGGCGGTGAAATAGGCCGCTCCACCGAAGAAGGTGGCATGGCCGAAGGAAAGCAAGCCGGTATAGCCGAGCAGCAGGTTGAAGGCGCAGGCAAAGAGCGCGAAGCAGAGCAGCTTCATCAGGAAGATTGGATAGAAGAAAAACGGCGCCAGCAGCAGGAGCAGCAGCCCCGCCAGCAGAAAACCCGCCTGCACCGAAAGGGCGGTTCGGCTTTTTTCCGTTTGGATGGTTTCGGTGATGTCAGCCATGTCACGCATCCCGTCCGAAGAGGCCCGCGGGCCTGATAAGAAGCACGATCGCCATGATGACGAAGATCACGATGTTGGAAGCCTCGGGATAGAAGACCTTGGTCAGGCCCTCGGCGATGCCGAGCACATAACCGGTGATGATCGCGCCCATGATCGATCCCATGCCGCCGACGACGACCACGGCGAAGACGACGATGATCATGTTCGAGCCCATCAGCGGCGAGACCTGGTAGATCGGCGCCGCCAGCACACCGGCAAAGGCGGCGAGACCCGCCCCGAGCGCGTAAGTGAGCGTCAAGAGCACCGGCACGTTGACGCCGAAGACCTGCACCAGCACGGCGTTTTCCGTGGCAGCGCGCAGATAAGCGCCGAGCTTGGTCTTCTCGATCAGCAGCCAGGTGCCGAGGCAGACGACGAGCGAGACGACGACCACCCAGCCGCGATAGATCGGCAGGAACATGAAGCCGAGGTTGGCGCCGCCGGCAAGCGCAGCCGGCGTCGCATAGGGCTGGCCGGAAGAGCCGTAGAGATAGCGGAAGGTGCCCTCGACCGTGAGCGCCAGGCCGAAGGTGAAGAGCAGGCCGTAGAGCGGATCGAGATCGTAGAGCCGGCGCAGGAACAGCCGCTCGATGATAGCGCCGGCAAGGCCGACGATCACGGGCGCCAGGATCAGCGTCGGCCAGTAGCCGATGCCGGCATAGGTCAGCAGCAGGTAGGCGACGAAGGCGCCGAGCATATATTGCGCGCCATGGGCGAAGTTGATCACCCGGAGCAGGCCGAAGATGATGGCGAGGCCGAGGCTGAGCAGCGCATAGAACGAACCGTTGATCAGGCCGATCAGCAGCTGGCCGAACAGCGCCTGCAGGGGAATGCCGAAGATCATCGTCATCTGGTCACACTCCCAGAACTTTGTGCAGCGTATCCATGCGCTGCGGCAGTTCACCGACCGGGAATTCCGACACCATCTGCCCATGATCCATCAGATAGAAGCGATCGGCAATACGGCTGGCGAAACGGAAATTCTGCTCGACGAGCAGGATTGTCATGCCGCGCTCCTTCAGTGTCTTCAGCACCTCGCCGATGCGCTGGACGATCACGGGGGCAAGCCCTTCCGTCGGTTCGTCGAGAATGAGCAGCCTGACGCCGGTGCGCAGGATTCGGGCGATCGCCAACATCTGCTGCTCGCCGCCGGAAAGCTTGGTGCCCGGGCTACCGCGGCGCTCGTAGAGATTGGGGAAGAGCTCGTAGATCTCGTCGAGAGTCATCCCACCTCCTGCCACGACCGGCGGCAGCAGCAGGTTTTCCGAAACCGTGAGCGTCGAGAAGATGCCGCGCTCCTCCGGGACGAAGCCGATGCCACGATGCGCCGTCTTGTGCAGCGGCACCTGCATCATGTCGCTGCCGGCAAAGCTGATCTTGCCCTTCCGGGACCGCACGATGCCGGTGATGGTGCGTAGCGTCGTCGTCTTGCCGACGCCATTGCGGCCGAGAATGGTGATCGTCTCGCCTTCACCGACGCGCATATCGACGCCGTGCAGGACATGGCTTTCGCCGTACCAGGCATTGAGCCCCTGGACCTCGAGGAGAGCGGCCATCAATGCTCCTCCGTACCCATATAGGCCACGCGTACGCGCTCGTCCTGGCTGACGGTGGCATAATCGCCCTCGGCGAGGATCTCGCCACGCTGCAGCACCGTGACATGCTGGCAGATATTGGCGACGACGGAGAGATTGTGCTCGACCATCAGCACCGCCCGCTCGCGGGCGACCTCGCGGATGATCGATGAGACGACGCCGACATCCTCCAGCCCCATGCCGGCCATCGGTTCGTCCAGTAGGAGCACCTTCGGATCCAGCGCCAGTGTGGTGGCGATCTCCAGCACGCGCTTGCGGCCATAGGAAAGATCGGCGGCGATATGATCGCGCTCCTTGGAAAGCCCAACGCTGGCCAGCAGTTGCTCGGCGCGCTCGTTCAGCCGGTCGAGCGCCGAGAGCGGCCGCCAGAACTGCGTGGAAAGATTGTTCGGCCGCTGCAGCGCCACACGCACATTGTCGAGAACGCTCAGGTGCGGGAAGACCGCGGAGATCTGGAAAGAGCGCACCAGTCCCATGCGCGCCACCTTGTCGGGCGGCGTCTTCGTGATGTCAACGCCCATCAGGGTGATCGTGCCCGCCGTCGGCTGCAGGAACTTGGTCAGCAGGTTGAAGACTGTCGTCTTGCCGGCGCCGTTCGGGCCGATCAGTGCATGCACGCTTGCGTCATGCACATCGAGATCGACGTTCTTGACGGCGGTGAAGCCGCCGAAATCGCGACGCAGTCCGCGGGCGGACAATACCACCCGCGGCTTTTCCTGAGTTTCAATTGCGGAAACCGCCATCGTGCTTACTTCACCAGATCGCAGCCGCTCTTGGCGGGATCGATATAGGCTTCCTTGCCGGGAATGGTGGCGAGCACATTGAAGTAATCCCACGGCTCCTTGCTTTCGGAAGGCTTCTTGACCTGCAGCAGGTACATGTCATGGATCATGCGGCCATTGGCGCCGACCGTGCCGCCGCGGCCGAAGACGTCATCGACCGGCATTTCATGCAGCTGCTTGGCGACGGCTTCCGTCTCGTCGGTGCCGGCCTTCTCCACCGCCTTCAGATATTGCGTCACTGCCGAATAGGTGCCGGTGTGGATCATGTTCGGCATCTTGCCGGTGCGAGCGAAGAACTTCTTGGCGAAGGCGCGGCTTTCGTCGTCGCGATTCCAGTAAAAACCTTCCGTCAGGGTCAACCCTTGAGCCGCTTCGAGGCCGAGGCCGTGGACTTCGGCGAGCGTGAAGAGCAGCGCAGCCAGATGCTGGCCGCCCTGGGTGATCCCGAATTCGGCCGCCTGCTTGATGGCATTCGAGGTGTCGAGGCCGGCATTGGCAAGGCCGATCACCTTGGCGCCGGATGATTGCGCCTGCAGCAGGAAGGACGAGAAATCCTGGGTCGAGAGCGGATGGCGGACAGCGCCGACGACCTTGCCGCCGCTTGCCTTGACATAATCGCTGGTCTGCTGTTCCAGCGAATAGCCGAAGGCATAGTCAGCGGTGAGGAAGAACCAGCTGTCGCCGCCCTGCTTGACGAGTGCGCCGCCGGTGCCGACGGCCAGTGCATGTGTGTCATAGGCCCAATGGAAGCCGTAGGGCGAGCAGGCCTTGCCGGTGAGATCCGTCGTCGCCGCACCGGTGACGATGTCGATCTTCTTCTTTTCCTTGCCGATCGCCTGCACGGCGAGCGCCACCGACGAGGTCGTCAGTTCCATGATCGCATCCACCTGCTCGGTGTCATACCACTGGCGAGCGATGTTGGAGGCGATATCAGGCTTGTTCTGGTGGTCGGCATCGACGATCTCGACTGGAACACCCAGGACTTTGCCGCCGAAATCCTCGACCGCCATCTTGGCGGCTTCGACGGAGGACTTGCCGCCGAAATCGGCATAGACACCCGACTGGTCGTTCAGGATGCCGATCTTGACCTTGCCGTCGGTCGCGCTCTGCGCGAGCACCGCTGTGCTGCTTGCAAGCAGAAATGCAACTGATGCAATGAGATTCTTTCGCATATGATCTCCTCCCAGAGATTGGCCAGATTGCGGATCTGTTCAAATTTGGCCAGCCGCACTCCTCAGAACGACGGACCCTCACCTTACGATCACGGAAATTCCGCCCTGAGGCAACGGGTGATTTACAACTAATTCCAAACAGTATCTGTTCGTTTTTGAACAGAGGGGATCGCGATGAACAATCCACCGCAGTTTACTTGGGACGATCTGCAGTTTTTTCTAGCCGTCGCCCGCACTGGACAGCTGTCGACGGCAGCGCGCCAGATGCGCTCGAGCCATGCCACCGTCTCGCGCCGCATCGACCGGCTGGAGTTCACCCTCAAGGTCAAGCTGTTCGAACGCAATCCGCGCGGCTACGTGCTGACTGCCATGGGCACGCGCTTCGTCGAGACCGCCGAAAGGATGGAGCAGGAGACCGAGCGGCTGCGAGCCGACCTCGCCGACGGCTCGATGGCGCAACGCGGCCTCGTGCGGCTCAGCGCGCCGGAGGGTTTTGCCAATTTCTTCTTCGCGACCGTGCTGCCGCAGTTCGCCGCCCAGCATCCGCATCTGGCGCTCGAACTCGTGACGATCCAGCAGATCATGTCGCTGTCGCGCAAGGAGGCCGATCTCTCCGTCGTGCTCGATGAACCGAAGGGCGGCCCGTATTTCGCCGAGAAGCTGACCGACTACCATCTGCAGATCTATGGCTCGCGCGACTATCTGGCAAAGGCGCCTGCCATCACCTGCCGTGAAGACCTGCTTGAGCATCCCTTCGTCAGCTATATCGAGGAAATGATCTTTGCGCCGGGCTTGGACTATCTGGGCGATGTGCACCCGCGCATCAAGCCGCAGTTCCAGAGCTCCAGCATCTTCGCGCAGCTGACCGCCACGAGAAACGGCCTCGGCCTCTGCATCCTGCCCTATTTCTTCGCCAGCCGTTATCCCGAACTCGTGCGCGTGCTGCCCGAGGAGATCGACCTCAAGCGCCATTACTGGATCACCTGTCATCGCGACCTGAAACAGGCGCCGCGCGTGCGCGCCGTCATCGATTTCCTGCGCGAGGCGGTGCGCGGCGAGGATGCTCGTTTCGTGCCGCCCTATGTCACCGCCGCCGGCCCGGCGCGCCGGACAAGGGCGGATGTTTAATTAGTGCATGATGTCGTCCGAAAACCGCTCACACTTTTCAGCATCATGCTCGCTATTTCAGGAATTCGGCCCGGTGCGGGGTGAATGCATCGATCAGCCGGCCCTTTTCCAGCGCCTTGACGCCGTGGATCAGATTGGGGGGCACGATGAAACTGCCGCCCTGCTTGAGCACCTCGGTCCGGCCGTCGATCGTCACTTCGAAACTGCCTTCGGCGACGTAGCTGGCCTGGATGTGCGGATGCGAATGGGCCGCACCCACGGCGCCGCTTTCGAAAGCCACTTCCACCATCATCATCTCGGGCAGATAGGTCATGATGCGCCTGACAACGCCGGGCTCGGGATTGATCCATTCGGCGCCTTCGGCCGATACGAACAGCTCGCTTGACGACATTTCCGCCTCCTCGTTCCAGAATCGATCGCGGGCAAAGTGGATCATCCCGACGCTTTTGAAAAGATGGCGCACCCTGTCTTTTCGAGACTGCCGCCTTCTGTTGACGCGGTCGGCTGGCGGGTCTATGGCCAACTTAAGCGAGGCAAGCCAGAACCGGGATGAGGAGACGCGGCCATGCAGCATACGCGCGAGGTTTTCGACTGGGCCGATCCGTTCCGGCTGGTGGAGCAACTGACCAGCGAAGAGCGCATGGTGCAGGACACCGCCCATGCCTATGCGCAGGAAAAGCTTGCTCCCCGTGTTCTCGACGCCTTCCGCAATGAAAAGACCGATCCCGAGATCTTTCGCGAAATGGGCGAACTCGGCCTGCTCGGCCCGACGATCTCGCCGGATTATGGCGGCGCCGGCCTCGGTTACGTCGCCTACGGCCTGATCGCCCGCGAAGTCGAACGGGTCGACAGTGGCTATCGTTCGATGATGAGCGTCCAGTCTTCGCTGGTGATGGTGCCGATTGAAACCTTCGGCTCCGAGGCGCAGAAGCTGAAATACCTGCCGAAACTCGCCATCGGCGAATGGATCGGCTGCTTCGGCCTGACCGAACCGGATCACGGCTCCGACCCCGGCTCGATGGCGACACGCGCCAAGAAGGTCGACGGCGGCTACAGCCTCACCGGCTCGAAGACCTGGATCTCCAACGCGCCGATCGCCGATGTCTTCGTCGTCTGGGCAAAGACCGAGGATGGCCTCATCCGCGGCTTCATCCTCGAAAAGGGCTGGAAAGGGCTTTCGGCTCCCCCCATCCACGGCAAGGTGGGACTGCGCGCCTCGATCACCGGCGAAGTGGTGATGGACGGGGTCTTCGTGCCTGAGGAAAACCTTCTGCCCGATGTGACCGGCCTCAAGGGACCGTTCACCTGCCTCAACTCGGCCCGCTTCGGCATCGCCTGGGGCGCGCTCGGTGCTGCCGAGGATTGTTATGCGAGAGCACGGCAATATACGCTCGAGCGCAAGCAGTTCAGACGGCCGCTTGCTGCCAACCAGCTGATCCAGAAGAAGCTCGCCGACATGACGGCGGAAATCTCGCTCGGTCTTCAGGGTTGCCTGCGACTTGGCCGCATGAAGGAGGAAGGCCATCCGCCGGTGGAGCTGACCTCGATCCTCAAGCGCAACAGCTGCGGCAAGGCGCTGGAGATTGCGCGGGCGGCCCGCGACATGCTCGGCGGTAACGGCATCTCCGACGAATTCGGCATCGCCCGTCATCTCGTCAACCTCGAAGTGGTCAACACCTATGAGGGCACACACGACATCCACGCGTTGATCATCGGCCGGGCGATCACCGGCATCGCCGCCTTTGCGAATTAGGTTCTGTCCAAGGCGGTCATGCGTGATCCACACCGTCCATAGGCTTGCAAAGACGCTTCTTACGCTTCACGATTAGCTCACACTTCTAGACCGTGTCAGCAAACCGTGTTTCGAATGATATACAATCGCGCGATGGAATTTCACTGGGACGATGAACAGAAGACTGGCATCCTCTTGTGGAAAGGCCGAACGTTCATGATTGAAGGCTACATCGATCCTTTCAATGCCCGGAAGCGCGCAGAGCAGATGGCAGAGCAGCGAGGATGGAAAATGCCACGCGACAAGATCTACAATAGGACCTCCAACTAATCCGGGTATCTCGTCAAGGAAGCTCCGCTCATAACGTTTTTTCTGCGGGCGCTGGGTTGCGGGTTGGGGCATCGGAGAAACGTGCTTCCATCGGCGTCAGGCCGTGCGGATTGGGTTCTGTCAAGCAGCCGTAGAGTTCCGGGCGACGGCCACGAATCCAGCGTTGGCCCGTACATTTGTCGAGCAATGCCAGATCGAGTTCTGTGCTGACGATTGCGTCGGCAGCCTGCCAGGTCTCCACCAGAATCCGGCCATAGGGGTCGAGAATCATCGCGTTGCCGGTGCGCACTTCATCCTCGTCCTGACCGACGCCGTTGCTGAATACCAGAAACATGCCATTGTCATGCGCGCGAGACGGCAGCCAACGCAGAAACCATTCGCGACCATTGGGACCTCTGATTTCGGCTTCAATAGCCTCAGGATCTTCATGGCGGCGGATCCATTTTTCGACAGGTATCCGCTTCATTCCATGTGGACTCACGGACGCCCCTCCTCCCGCCTGATGGGGGGCGATCAGGATTTCCGCGCCCAACAAGGCGGTTGCCCGCGCGTTTTCGATCAGGTTGTTGTCCCAGCAGATCAAAATGCCTGCGCGGATTCCCCAAGGCGTATCGAAGACCGTAAAACTATCGCCGCTGGAGATGAGGCGATGTTCCCACGCATGCAGCTTGCGATGGCAATGAACCTGTCCGTCCGGCATGCACACGGCGTAGGAGTTATAGAGGGCGCCGTTTTCCGCGAGCTCCAGAAATCCGGCGCCGATGGCAATGCTATGCTCCCGCGCCAGCCGGGCAACATACGAGACGGATGGGCCTGACAAGGGCTCGGCAAGAGCGTGCAGCGCTGCACCGTCCAGCTTCGGGACGTGCCAATAGCCGCAGAGGCACATCTCAGGGAAGGCCACAAGTTGGCTGCCGGCCTGGACGGCTTGCAGTGTGAGGGATTCGATGCGCCCAAGATTATAGGCTTTGTCGTTTGCCCGATGCTGAAACTGTACGGAGGAAACCTTGAACGCCATGACTATTGCTCCTGATGCCTTGAACAATTTGACATGCGAGCATTATTTCGTAAAATGACATTTTTGATGAAAATAAGTCGGATTTTGAATGGAAATCAGGTTGCTGCGCTCCTTTGTCGAGCTGACCGACACTGGCCATTACGGCAAGGCCGCGTCAAAGTTGTTCGTCACCCAGTCGACCCTGTCCAAGCAAATTCAGGCGTTGGAGGCGATGGTCGGCGGACCGCTATTTGAACGTGGCCGACATGGAGCAAGGCTGACGCCGCTGGGGAATCTGCTGCAGCAGGAAGCACGCGTGCTCTTGCGGCTGAGCGATGAAATCGACGTCAAGATGCATCGTGCAAATGCCGGCCTGACCGGTCAGCTCGACATCGGATTTGGCATCTCGGCGCTCATCACCGCGCCCCAAATAGTCGCGACCTTCCGGGTGACGACTCCCGACAGCCAGATTACGCTTAACGACCTGCCATCAAGAGAGCAGCACCAACGACTGCTTGGCGGCCGGCTCGATGTCGGCTTTTGCCGGGCGCCTGAGGAGACCGATGAGCTATCCTTCATGCCAGTCATCGAGGAGCGGCTGGCGCTGGTACTTCCCTCCGGCATGGAGATTCCGCCCATGAACCGATTGTCGACATTGAACCGTCTGGGCTTTGTCGCCCTTTCGTCATCGCGCGGGCCGGGACTGGATGCGCAGATCAGCCAATGGTGCACATCGGCCCGCTTCAAGCCGCGCATCGTCCAGCACGCTGACGACATCTTGACCGTTCATGCCGTTGTTGCTGCCGGGTTGGGGGCCGCATTCCTGCCGTGGCACGGCGTTGAGGCGCTCGGCGATCGCACGCACCAAAAGCCCTTATCGGGTTCGGCGTCAAAGTGGGCCGTTGGAATTTGCTGGCGGAGCGCCGACAGCAATCCCCTTCTGCTGCGGTTCATCGACTACGTTTCGAAGCATCGACGCGCACCCACGTCCTCAAGGCCGCTGGCGCACCACGACGAATTGCCACGCGCCTGACAATGTGCAACCTTCCCTGACGACGGCAAGAGCCGGCAAAAAGGGGGATCATGCATGTTTCTGCTTCTTGCATTGCTGATTGGTGTCATATCAGGGCTTCGCGCCATGACCGCGCCGGCCGCCGTCGCCTGGGGCGCAGCACTCGGCTGGTTCGATGTCTCGCAGACGCCGCTTGCCTTCATGGGTTACCAGTGGACGCCGTGGATCTTCACGCTTCTCGCCATAGTCGAACTGATCACCGACCAGCTGCCGTCCACGCCGTCGCGCAAGGTGCCGGTGCAATTCGGCGCCCGCATCGTCATGGGCGCGCTGACCGGCGCCACGATCGGTGCCGCCAGCGGCCTGCTCTTCGGCGGGCTGATTGCCGGGGTGATCGGCGCCGTCATCGGCACATATGGTGGCGCCGCCGTCCGCGGCAGGCTTGCCGCCTCCTTCGGTAAGGATCTGCCGGCCGCTCTCATCGAAGATGCCGTCGCCGTCATCGGCGCGCTGCTGATCGTGGTCGTGTCATGAAGAGCTTCGACGCCATCGTCATCGGGGGCGGCCAGGCCGGCCCCTTCCTCGCCGCCCGCATGGTCGAAAAGGGCATGAAGGTGGCGCTGATCGAGCGCAAATTCCTCGGCGGCACCTGCGTCAATGCCGGCTGCATGCCGACGAAGACGCTTGTCGCCAGCGCCCGCGCCGCCTATGTCGCGAGAAATAGCGCCGTTTACGGCGTCAATATTCCGGGCGAGATCGCCATCGACATGAAGGTGGTCAGGGCCCGTGCCGAAACCGTGACCATGAATGCCCGCAACGGCCTGATCGGCTGGTTCGCCGGGATGGACGGCATGACCGTGATCTACGGCCATGCCCGTTTCGAGGACCCGAAGACCGTCAGCGTCAACGGCGAGACGCTGACCGCACCGCGCATCTTCCTCAACGTCGGCGCGCGCCCCGTCATCCCCGACCTGCCCGGCATCAACGATATCGACTATCTCACCAGCACCTCGATCATCCATCTCGACACGCTGCCACGGCATCTGGCTGTGATCGGCGGCAGTTATATCGGGCTGGAATTCGCGCAGATGTATCGCCGCTTCGGCGCCGAAGTCAGCGTCATCGAGCATGGCCCGAAGCTCGCGTCGCGCGAGGACGAGGATATATCCGACGCGATCGCCGATGTCCTGCGCTCGGAGGGCATCGACATTCATACCGGTGTCAGCGACATCGCCTTCGCCAGGAGCAGCGACGGAATAACGGTCGCCACCGATTCAGCGAGGATCGATGCGAGCCATGTGCTGATCGCCACCGGCCGCAAGCCGAACACAGACGATCTCGGCCTCGATGCCGCCGGCGTCATCAGCGACAAACACGGCTACATCACTGTCGACGACAGGCTTGCCACCAATGTCGACGGCATCTGGGCGCTCGGCGATTGCAACGGCCACGGCGCCTTCACCCACACGTCCTACAATGATTTCGAGATCGCCGCCGCCAATCTTCTCGACGGCGCCGATCGCAAACTCTCGAGCCGCATCCTGGCCTATGCGCTTTATATCGACCCGCCGCTCGGCCGTGTCGGCATGACGGAAAAGCAGGCGCGCGCCTCGGGACGCAAGATCATGATCTCGACCCGGCCGATGAGCCGCGTCGGCCGCGCCAACGAGCGCGGCGAGACCAAGGGTTTCATGAAGGTGATCGCCGACGCCGAGACCAAAAAAATTCTCGGCGCGGCGATCCTGGGCATCGAAGGTGACGAGGTGATCCACGGCATCATAGACGCGATGAATGCAGGAACGACCTATCCCGCATTGCAATGGTCGGTGCCGATCCATCCGACGGTGTCGGAGCTGATCCCGACGGTGCTTGGGGATTTGAAGCCGGTTTAGCTATCGAAACCCCGGGCCGAGGACAGCTGAGTGTCTATCGAACTGCTGATCGAGCATTACGGCCTATTGGCGATATTTCTGGGTGCAGCCTTCGAAGGCGAAACAGCCGCCTTCCTTGGCGGCGTCATTTCCCACCGCGGGCTGCTGGCCTATTGGTCGGCGTCACTTGCGGCAACGGCAGGATCCTTCGCCGGCGATCAGTTCTGGTTCTTCGCCGGCCGTTATGCGGCTCGATGGGGTCTCGTCCGCCGGCTGATGGAAGCACCGGCGCTGGCGCGGGCAACCCGGCTTCTGGAAAGATATCCCACAGGCTTCATCCTTGCGTTTCGTTTTCTTGTGGGGTTGCGGACGATCAGTCCGATCGTCATCGGGACAACACGCATAGCGACCGGAAAATTCATCATCCTGAATGCTGTGGCCGCGCTGGTGTGGGCGCAGCTTTTCACGGCGCTCGGTTACCTGTTCGGGCACGGCATCCAACAGACATTGGGCCACCTTCCGCTTCATCGCCATCTGCTGATCGCAGTCGGAGCCGCGGCTGTCGTTGCAGGCGCGGCTCTTGCCTTTCGCAAGATGAAACTGAGCGCCAGGCACTCATAGAAGCGCTGTAGCGCCCTATTCCATCACGATCTGCAGCTTCACGTCGCTCGGCCGCGCCTCGACGGCGCGATCAAACGCCTTGATCGAATTTTCGAATGTGAAGGTCTCTGATATCAGTGGCTTCAGGTCGACGCGACCCGAGCCGAGCAGCGCGATCGACCGCTCATACTGGTGCGCGTAGCGGAACACCGTCTCGATGCGGATTTCCTTGGTGGATGCCGTCGAGACGTCGAAGCCGATCGGGTTGACCGGCAGGCCGACGACGACAATGACGCCACCCGGGCGCGGCAGCGCCATGATCGTCTCCCAGGCCTTCGGCGAACCGGAGCATTCGAAGACGACATCGGCGCCCCAGCCGTCGGTCAGCCGGCCGACCTCTTCGACCAGGTTCTTCTCGCGAATATTGACCGGAATGACACCCTGGTACTGCGCGGCGATATCGAGCTTCGGCTGGGCGAGATCGGCGACGATCGCCCGGGCGCAGCCGCCGGCAAGGGCCGCGATCGCCACCATCGTGCCGAT